>DATGIR010000510.1:0-3220 GCA_035295605.1 Fimbriimonadaceae bacterium
CCGCCAGATGCTCAGCAAGCCGGTGGCCAGTGGTGACGGCGAGCGGGGTCTCCACTTCGTAGGGTTCGCGGCGCATGTCGCGGGTCGCCTCCAACACGAGCATATTCGTGAGCGTGCGAGCTTGCCGGCGGAACAGCTCCGGTTCGGTATCTTTGGCCCGAAGCTGCCCCACAAGATGGTCGGCGAGGGGGTGGTCGAGCAGGTTGAGCGGCATGGCCCATTGTGGCCCGGTGCGCCCTCGCGGAAAAAGCGCCAGAATAGAACCTCTCTGACCCGACATGGCCGCACCTTCTCTCGCCGGAATCGTACTTGCCGCGGGCAAGGGAACGCGGATGAAGTCCGACCTTCCGAAGTGCCTTCACCCGGTCTGCGGCCTACCTATGGCTGAACTGGCCGTACGCGCCGTCCGCGCGGCGGGCGCCGAACGCGTGGTGGTTGTCGTCGGCCACGGCGGGGATCAGCTTAAAGCCGCGTTGGGCGATAGCGTGGAGTATGCGTGGCAAACCGAGCAGCTCGGAACCGGGCATGCGGCAATGGCCGCACAACCCCTTTTGGCAAACCACGTTGGCTCGATCCTCGTTGTGCCCGGCGACGCGCCGCTTCTCAGAGGAAGCTCGCTCACGGAACTCGTAACGGCCCACGGCAAGTCTGGCGCGGCGATGACCCTCGCCACCGTGCGGATGGATGACCCAACCGGCTATGGGCGCGTGATTTACGGTGCCGACGGCATGGCGACCGGGATTGTCGAGGAAAAGGACGCTGATGCGCCCACCAGGGCCCTTAAGGAGGTCTGCGTCAGCGTCTACGCGTTCGATGCGCGAGCGCTCTTCGAGTCGCTCCCCAAGCTGGCCAACGCCAACGCTCAGGGCGAGTACTACCTGACCGACACCGTGGGTGTCCTCGCAGGAGAGGCACGACCGGTTCAAGCTTGCCTGATGCCGGATCCCTCCGAGTTCGAGGGTGTCAACGATCGGTGGCAGCTCGCCAAGGCAGAGCACATGCTTCGACTGCGGATTCTGGAGTCGCACGCGCGTAACGGCGTGACGATCGGAAGCCTGGAAACGGTGTTCATCGGGCCGGATGTGCAGATTGGCGCCGAGTCGGTTCTTGAAGCAGGATCCCTGATCGGCGGTAAGTCCACCATCGGAGAAGGTTGCCGAATCGGCCCTTACTCGAGCATCGAGAACGTTCAGATCGGGGACGGATGCAAGATCCTTCTCAGCCACCTCCGCCGCTGCACCGTCGGCTCGCGCGTCAATATCGGCCCGTACGCCAATATCCGCCCGTACGCCCGAATCGGCGACGATTGCAAGATCGGAAACTTCGTCGAGGTGAAGAACGCCCACCTCGAGGCCGGGGTTTCCGCCTCCCACCTCAGCTACATCGGCGACGCATTCGTGGGAGCCGCGACGAACGTCGGCGCGGGCGTGATCACGTGCAATTACGACGGTTTTAATAAGCACCGGACTGAGATCGGGAGCGGCGTCTTCGTCGGCTCGAACTCAACGCTTGTGGCCCCGGTGACGATCGGAGACGGGGCGATCGTGGCGGCGGGAAGCGTGGTGACGGTCGACGTGCCGGGTGAGGCCGGCGCATTCGGGAGGGCGCGAACGGAAATCAAAGAGGGTTGGGCGGCTAAGTGGCGCGCCCGCAAACAGATGGAAGGGGCCACACCTTGAGCGATAGCCGCCGCCTTAGCGGGATGAAGCTCTTCTCGGGCAACGCTCACCCCGCGCTCGCTTCCCGAATCGCCGAGTACCTCGGAATCGAACTCGGTCGGCTCACGGTGACCAAGTTCGCCGACGGCGAGAGCCGCGTCGTCATCGAGGAGAGCGCGCGCGGAAATGAGATCTTCCTCGTGCAGCCGACCTGCTATCCCACGAACGACAACTGCATGGAGTTGTTCATCATGCTCGACGCCTTCCGGCGGGCCTCTGCGAGCCGGATCACTGTGGTCATGCCCTACTACGGCTATGCACGGCAGGATAAGAAAGTCAAGCCGCGGGAGCCGATCACGGCCAAGATGATTGCCGGCTTCATCGAAAAGTGCGGCGCCGACCGAGTCGTCGCCCTGGATCTTCACGCCGAACAGCTTCAGGGCTTCTTCGACATCCCGGTGGACCACCTCTACGGCTACCCGATCATCGGGCAGTACCTCATCGACGAGGGCTTTGGAAATCGCGACGACGTCGTGGTGGTTAGCCCGGACGTAGCGGGGGTCGGACGAGCGCGAACCCTTGCCGAGATGCTCGGCTGTCCGTTTGTCGTCATCGCCAAGCGGCGGCCGGCTCCCAACCAGGTCGAGGTCGTCGAAATCGTGGGAGAATTCCAGGGGAAGACCTGCGTTATGATCGATGACATGATCGATACTGGGGGCTCGGTCATCTCGGGTGCGGAGGCGCTCCTCGATCGCGGTGCGGAGGAAGTGATCGCCACGTGCTCCCACGCCATCCTTTCCAATGGCGCCGCCGATCGTATCCAGAACAGCGTCATCGCACGGCTTATCGCTCTCGATACCGTACCGATTCAAGACGCGGCGAGGACGCCGAAGATCACGGTCTTGCCCTCAGCGCCGCTCATCGGCGAGGCGATCAGCCGCATCCATCGAAACGAATCGGTGAGCACGCTTTTTCGTCAGTCGAGTTAACGATGGCAGAACCGTTGGTTTGGCGCGTGCGCTTGGCGGATGGCAACCCGTCGCGGCTGGTCGTGATAGGGGCGAGCGCGGCGTTGGCCGGATTTACAGGACTCGTTTTCTTTCACAGCGTCATCTTCGCTGCGATTGGAGTGACGATCATCGCCGGGTCGACGAGCGAGTACTGGTGGGGCGTCGTCTATCGACTGGACGAATCGGGAGCGACGGCTAGGAACGGGCCGAGTGTGAGTGCCATCAAGTGGCCCGAGGTCCGTCAACTGATTCCTAACGACGCTGGGGTGACTCTGTCGCCGCTTGCGAGCGAAGGGCGCCTATCACCGTTCCGAGGGGTCTTTCTTCGAGCAGGCGAGATGGGGTCGACCAATCTGATGAAACACATCCTTGAGTTCGGGGGCGAAACTGTTCAACGACTGGTCTGAAGAGATCTCGATCGAGGAGGCGGATCCGAAGCTTCGCGAAATCGCGACTGAAATCAAGAAGCGGAATCTGGAGGTGCCGGCTATTTTGCTTTTCGAGTCCCACAAGCCGCTATCCTATCTCGGCGGTCAGGCGATGATGTTCTTT
>DATGIR010000511.1:0-8201 GCA_035295605.1 Fimbriimonadaceae bacterium
GGAGATTCGGGCCGCGTTTCCCGCCAAACCGAAGCTGGCCTCCGAGGCGCCCTACCGGCAGTCGGCGCTTCTCTCCGCCGCCCGCGGCGCATCATTCGAGAAGCTCAGCCGGTGCTTTGCTCTGGTGTCCGATGCCGACGCGCGATTGAAGGGGATGCTCCCGGCATTCAGCGCAATGGAAACGCTGGAGAGCGCGGTCTTGGGAATGACCGCGCTGTTTGGTACGCGCTAAAGCCCCACCGCGCGAACCTATGCATCTCAGGGGGCGTCAATAAGTGCATTGAACCGTTGATTTTTGCGGATGCAGATCAGGGCGCTGCCATCCGAAGACTTGTTGAGTAAGACGATGAAGCTCTGGACAGATAAGGGGATGATCCGACCTCCGCTGCCGCCGAAGCTGGCTGTGGCCAGCCTTAAGCTGTGCCCGCTTTGCGACTCGCTGAACGCGCGGCGCAACCACGTGTGCTTCGTGTGTGGGTGGCAGGGTGAGTTCATCCACGACGCTCATCGCGTCCACCTGAGCTTGGTCTTGCTGCTCGAGCAGTGCCCGGAGCTTTCTGAAGGCGTGCGCCTCTCTCCGCCGCGCCGGCCAATTTTGGCCCGCCTCTGGTCCAAGTTAACGAGTCGGTTCCGGCGGCGCGAGCCGATCGATCTTTGGGCATAACCTCGGCAAAAGCTGAGGATTAGAAAGTCACCGGCTTTCCAATAGCCCGCGGCGGAAGGGCCTCTTCATACTGTCTTAACAGCGTGAATCCCCTCGCCCTCGTCAACTCCGATGACTTCGCCCCGCTCTTCAGCGACGAAGCGGAGATGAGCACCCTCGGCAGCATGATGCTCTCGCGGTTCGCGGCTGAAGAGGTCGCCGCGATCCTGGGAGAGGAAGACTTCTACCGGCCCGCCCATCGCGACATCTACCGGGCGATGCTCCAGCTCCTCCGGAACAACAAGGTCATCGACCTGGTGACGGTGACCGCCGAACTCATCGACCGAGACCGCCTGCGTGCCGTCGGCGGCGAGGATTACCTCATCCAAATCGCTGAGTACGTGCCCTCGCCGGCCAACTCCCAGTATTACGCCGGCATCGTTCTTGACAAATCGACCCTTCGGCGGCTGGAGTCGGCGGGACGGGAAATCGTCGGGATGGTTCGTTCCCCTAACGAAACGACCGCCGACGAGCGAGTCAACGAAGCGGAGAAAATCGTATTTGAGGTGGGCCAGCGGCGGCTCGGAACCTACTTCTCGCCCGTGCAGTCGCTCGCCCATAAGTTCTTCGCCGACATCGACCAGATCATCGAAAGCGGTGAGCCGAATCTGGGGACCGCGACCGGATTTCACGACCTCGACGTGAAACTCACCGGCCTGTATCCGGGCGAACTGTCCATCATTGCGGCCCGGCCATCGATGGGTAAGACCACCCTTGTACTCGACATCGCGCTGCGCATCGCCCGGCAGAAACTGGGAAACATCGCCATCTTCAGCTTGGAAATGGGCGCGGTGCAACTCGTTCGGCGTCTCGTTTCGATGGTCAGCTCCGTCAACTCTTACGCGATGAAGCAAGCCGACCTGACTCAGGCCAACTACTCGCGGCTCGCAGACGCGTGCGAAGAGCTTTACGGCCTGCCGATCTTCATCGACGATTCGAGCGACATCTCCCCCCTGGAGATGCGCGGCAAATGCCGCCGCCTCAAGGCGGACGGCGGCCTTGCTCTGATCGTGATCGACTACCTCCAGCTAGCTCGAGGCACCCGCCGGACGGAGAACCGGGTTCAGGAGATTTCGGACATCGCCCGCTCTCTCAAGGCGATGGCCAAGGAGCTGGATGTGCCGGTCGTCGCGCTGAGCCAGCTCAATCGGTCGGTAGAGAGCCGAGACAACAAACGCCCTCAACTCAGCGACCTTCGCGAGTCGGGCTCGATCGAGGCGGAAGCCGACGTCGTGATGATGATCTATCGCGACCAGTACTACAAGGACCGTGAGAGTCCGGAGGAAGCGGACCGGAATCCCGATCGTGTTGAAGTCGCAGAGATCAACGTGGCCAAGCACCGCAACGGTGAGATCGGCAGCGTATTGCTCGGCTTCCAGCCCAGCTACGTCAGATTCCGGGACCTTGACCGTGAGTCTCAGAAGCAGTATCGCGCGGATCATTCCCGCGGGTCCGAGTAGATGCGAATCCTCGTGGTCGGCTCGGGCGCGCGGGAACACGCGCTCGCTTGGAGGTTGGCGATGGAGGCGGACGTGGTCTGCGCGCCGGGAAACCCAGGGATCGCCGAGGACGTCGAGACGACGCCGGTCGCGACCGCCGACTTCGCCGGTTTGACCGCGCTGGCCCTCGACCGCCGCGTGGATTTGGTCGTCGTCGGACCCGAGGATCCGCTGATCGCTGGGCTCGGCGACCACCTGCGGACAGCGGGATTGACCGTATTTGGGCCCGGTGCCCTCGGGGCTCAACTGGAGGGCTCAAAAGTTTTTTCAAAGGAGCTGATGGTGGAGGCGCGCATCCCCACCGCGTCCCACCACAGCTTCGCCGAACCCGGTCCGGCCAAAGAATTTGCCCGGTCACTGTTTGACAAGTGTGGGGGGGCGGTCGTGAAGGCCTCAGGCGCGGCCCTCGGAAAGGGCGCGATCGTCTGCGATTCGCTCGCCGAAGCCCAGCGGACGATCGACGACCTGCTTGTTCACCGGCTACTCGGAGATGCCGGATCGGAGATAGTCGTCGAGCAACGGCTTAAAGGACCGGAATTCTCACTCCTCACCCTCGTATCAGGCAGGCATCACTGGAGCCTGCCTGTGGCGCAAGACTTCAAGCGCGCCTTCGATGGCGACCAGGGCGGAAACACCGGCGGAATGGGCAGCTTCAGCCCGGTTGGCTGGGTTCCCCGCGAGATGGTCGAGCTGGCCGAGCGCTCGGTCGTCGAGCCGCTCCTGTGCTCCCTACAGAACCGTGGCATCGACTTTCGGGGAGTCGTCTTCTCCGGGCTGCTCGTGGACGACGGGACGCCCTACTGCCTTGAATTCAACGTGCGCTTCGGGGACCCGGAAATTCAAAGCCTCGTGCGAAGGCTAGGATCGGGGTTCGCTAGCGCGCTCACAGCGTGCGCGCTGGGAGACCCGATGCCGCCGGTCGAGGTGCTTCCGAACGCGGCGGTGACGGTCGTCGTCGCGAGCGGCGGCTACCCCGATGCGCCCCGAAAGGGGTTCGAGATCATCCTCCCGAAGAAGCCGACGGCGAAGATCTTCCATGCCGGGACGTCGGTCAAGGACGGCAAGCTCGTGAATTCGGGCGGCCGCGTGTTCTCGGTGACCGGGATCGGGGCGTCGGTTGAAGCTGCGCGCGACGAGGCGTACCGAACCGCTCGGGAGATCAAGTTCGAAGGCGCGTTCATGCGCGGCGACATTGCCTTGACGGGATAGCAACTTCCCAGTGCGCAATACTGGGCCACCCTGTCTTGGTGATTCAACTATGAACGTGGCTCGAACTTCGCTCTCCCTCACCGCGTTACTGCTCGCCATAGGCCCGATCGACGCCCAACGCCAACCCCGCCGAGCCGGACCACAGGCTAAGACCGCCGCCGCCGGTAAGTCGGCGCCGTTCACGGCCGAGGATTACCAGAGCTTCGCCGCATCCAAAGGGCTGAAGTTCGCCTCGCTCCCGGCTCCCGTAACCCTCACAACATCGTCTCCTGTCGCCCCAAACGCTCACCTCGTGCTGATGGCCGGCATGTGGGACTCGGCCGGCTCGATCGGCATGGTCAAGATGTCGAGGCTCATCGTCGACGTAACTCCCTCGCGACACCCGACAATCGTCACGTTTTCAGGTTCATTCGTGGCGAGTTACCCATGCCAGGCGGTCGCATTCAAGACGACATCCAAGGGGCTCCGGCGCGTCGGCTCAGGTACCGGCAGAATCAGTGGTTCATTGAAGCCGTTTGCCTTCCTGGCGCCAGAGGGAACCGACGCCGTGCAATTCAACATCAACTGCGGCCCCGGTGGCCCGCAAGGCGGCTACACGACAGGCGTCGGGCAGGTTACGGTCACCGAGGTTCGATAGAGATCGCCGCAGTGGGATGACGCGGGTGGCGCGCAGCGCGCGGGTCTTTACCGGCGCCTAGCCCTTCTTCGATGGCTTATCCACCGCCAGCTGCGCGAGCTCGACCCGCGCTATCTCCCTGAGCGTCTCCTTCCACCCCTTCCTGAGCGGCTTGAGGGCGTCGACGATAGCTTCGGTGATGCACAGGTCTCGGTGCCACTTGTGGTCGGCGGGGACGACGTACCAGGAGGCAGCATCGGTCGAGCACTTTTCGAGCATGTCCTCGTAGGCTTCGGTGTACTTGTCCCAAAGCGCCCGCTCCTTCCAGTCGCTGGCGGAAAGCTTCCATGCCTTGTCCGGATCTTGTTCGCGGGCAAGGAGGCGCCGCTCCTGTTCTCCCTTCGAGATGTGGAGCAGGAACTTGAGGATGACCGTATCGTTTGCCGCCACCAGAGCCTCAAATTCATTGATCTGGTCGTAGCGTGCCTTCCATACCTTCTTGGGTGCGAGGTCGTGGACCCGCACCGCGAGCACATCCTCGTAGTGCGAGCGGTTGAAAATCGAAATCATCCCGCGGGCCGGCACGCAAGGATGCACGCGCCACAAGAAATCGTGCCGGAGCTCTAGCGGGGTCGGCTGCTTGAACGAGGAGACCGTCGCGTGCTGCACGTTAAGGCAGGTGGACAAATGCCGGATCGTTCCGTCCTTTCCGCTTGTGTCGCGCCCCTGGAGCACGATGAGCGCTCCGTGAGCTCCGGCCGCGTAGAGCATCTCCTGAAGCTCCTCGAGCTCGTCCCTGAGCTTGGCGGTCTTCTCGCGCGCGTCCGCCTCCGTCAAGCCTCCGTCTGAGTCGGTCTTGACGTCGTCGAGGCGAACCTTTTCGCCCGGTTTGATCCGGTGGGCGTGAGCCATGGCTCATTGTAGGCGAGCCACCGGACGATCAACCCGCATAATCAAGTCGTGGCCGGGATGAGGGCGCGCGATTACCGGATCGAGGAGTATCTCCAGACGGTCTGCCCGGAATGCATCGCCGCCGGCCGCAGCTCGCAGGACGGCGCGTTCATCGACGGGGCTCTGGTTTCGCATGACGGTTCCGTCTGGATGCACCGCTGGTGCCCCGCTCACGGCGAGTCGGAGAGCCTGTACGAGGAAGATCTCGAACTCTGGCAAGCCCGCGCCGGCTGGTCCACCCCGACCTTGGAAATCACTCCAGACCGGCCGGCGACTCGCTCCGGCCTGGCAGCCTACGCCGACGGACTGCCGGCCAGCCACGGACAGCACACCTGCATCCTGCTGCTCAATGTCACCGAGAACTGCAACTTTAGTTGTCCGACATGCTATGCAAGCGCCCTCGAACCGGGAAGCGCGGCGCCGAACCCGATGCACCCGTCGGTGAAGGAGTTGCTACGCACCGTCGACGCCGTCCTCGAGCGGGAAGGCGGAAGGCTCGGTGTGGTCATGCTGAGCGGCGGCGAGCCGACGCTCCGGACGGACCTCCCCGAAATCGTCCGCGAGATCGCAGCCCGAAACGTCACTCGCGTGGTGATCAATACCAACGGACGCAGAGTCGCCCGGGACGATGAGTTCGCCGCGTTCCTGGCCGAACTGCCGGACCGCGTCGAGGTCTATCTCCAGTTCGACGGGCTCGATCCGGAAAAGGTCAAGATTCTGCGTGGCGATTACGTGGTCGCGGAAAAGCTAAAGGCCATCGATCGGCTCGAACAAGCGCAAATCTGCACGACCCTGGTGGCGACGGTTGCCAAGGGCGTGAACGAAGGCGAGGTCGGCGAGGTCTTCAAGCTTGGTCTCCACCGCGAATACGTCACGGGAGTCATGTTCCAGCCGGTGTTCGGCTCGGGACGCGGCGTAGGAATCGATCCACAAAGCCGGGTCACGCCGACCGGACTCGTTCGCCGGCTCTCGGAATCGGTGAAGGAGGTTTCGGAAGGCGATTTTATTCCGCTTCCCTGCTCGCACCGGGACTGCTGCGACATCGGCTACTGGTTGCGCTCGCCTACGCTGGGGTGGAAGTCGATCATCGGGCTCGTCGGAAGAGAGGAGCTCAAGCGATGGATCCACCTCGTTGCCAACACCATCGCGTTTGAGAACTCCAAGGAAATGCTGGCGGCCGTACTGCGCGACGGCGTGATCCAACGAGTATTCAGTGAGCAGAGCGCGACGAGCTCAGCCAATCTAGCGGCTGACATGCTTCGGATTTGCGACTGCGTTCCGGGCTTGCAGGAACTCGTCGCCTCGATATGGCGGCGTGAACGAAAGCAGGAACGCGCGGTGGCAAGAAGTCTGTTTCGCGTTACAGTGAAGCAGTTTATGGATGCGAACACGTTCCACTCGGCACGGCTCCGCCAGTGTTGCGTCCATACCGGAACGTTCGAGGAATATCCGCGGCGGCTGAGCTTCTGTTGGCGTTGGATGTTTCCGGACGCCACCGATTGGCCGACCGGGATGTCACCTCTCAGGGTGGTTCGTTGACGCCGCTCGGGCTGCTTTTCAATGGCCTGGCTCTCGCCGGGGGCGGCTTCGTCTACTGGCGTTTCGCGGAGCCGGTGGTGGACAAGAACATCCGGCTGGCGGCGGCGATGGGTCTGCTGCTCGGCGCGCTATTCGCACGGCTGGCGGAACTGGTGGCCGAGCGAGCTCCGTTGGTTCTGATCCTCCACCTGGAACTCGGTGGCCGGACGATACTAGGTGGAGTGCTCGGCGGTTGGATCGCGGTCGAGCTTTCGAAGCGTCACCTCGGAATTCGGACCCCGACCGGCGACGCGTTCGCCCTCGCGCTCGCGGCAGGCGAGGCGGTTGGCCGGATCGGCTGTTTCTTCAACGGCTGCTGTTACGGTAGGGAGTCCTCCCTCCCTTGGGCCGTGTTTCAACATGGCGGCTGGAGGCACCCCACCCAGATCTATTCCAGCCTGGCGGCGGGAGCTATTCTAGTCACCCTGCTGGTCGCCCGAACACGGGTAGCCAAGGGACAACTCTTCGCCATCTACCTGGTGCTATTCGGTCTCGCGCGGCTTGGCCTCGAGCCGCTTCGGGCCGATGTGGGGGGCGGGTCGGCGGCGCTGGCGATGACAGCGGCGACTGCCCTGATCGTAGGAGGGTGCCTTCTGTGGCGGCGACGTGCGACTCCCGCACTATCGGGGGTACCGGGATGAGCACTCGAGTCTGCCAGGCCTGTAAGACAACGTATGACTCGACCGAACACAAGTTCTGTCCGCACTGCGGGGCTCGGTATGTCGACCCTACGGTCAGGTCGTGCCTCATCGCGTTTGCGGTCGTGATGGGAATCGTCGTGCTTCTGTTCGGATGCTGCTTCCTGCTGATGAGCGGCTCGCTCTTCAACCATCGTTGATCCAAGATGGATGAGCGCACCCCCGCCGAGAAGCTCGAGCGCATCGCGTTTGCGTGGTGCAAGGTGGCGACCGCCGCCCTGATTCTAGGTCCGTATGTGCTTCCGGTGGCGGCCTCGCTGAGCGCCGGGTTATTCATCGCCGCCTACGTTCGCGGGAAGGGCGACACCCAGTGCTGGTTCCGGCACCCGCTCATCGCGGCCGGCTTCTGGCTCGGGATTCTGGCGGTGTGGGTTTGGGTGTGGCGAACGCGAGGAATCGTCTGGTAATCGTCGGATGCCCGATCTCAGGCGGGCAGCGCGACTTCGACTCGCGCCCCAATCGGTGATTCCCCGATCGAAATTGCGCCGCCGCGCTGTTCGAGCAGGCGCCGCACCAGGTACAAACCGATCCCGAAGCCGCGCGCCTTCGTCGTGCCGCGCTCGAAGCGCTCGAACACCCGTTCGCGGTCGGCCTCGGGAATGCCCGGGCCCTGATCTTGCACCACGAGGTGTCCACCGGCGTCCAGGGTGATCCGCACGGTGGTGCCCGCCGGCGAGAACTTGAGGGCGTTCGCGAGGAGGTTCTCCATCACGCTCTCGAGTTCCTCTTCCGGCATTGCCGCCTTGAACGCCTCGGCCGAAAGCTGAAGATCCACTTTGCGAGCGGCGTAACGGTCGATCCAGCGGGCCTGGACCTCTTCGAGCGCTTGCTGAACGTCGACCGGCGCGACCACTCCGTCCCGGGGCCGCGTCGCAAGCAGCAAACTTTCGACCAGCCGAGTCAGGCGGCTTACCTGGGCGATGGCGCTTTGGGCGGCTTCTCCGAGG
>DATGIR010000512.1:0-6760 GCA_035295605.1 Fimbriimonadaceae bacterium
GTTGCCGGTTGGCTGGGTTCTGGGCCTGGTTGGCTTCTACTACCTCAAGACGCCGGAATTGCAGTCACCGGGGCGCTATGTGCTACCCCTTTTGCCTGCCGAGGTCATGGTTTTGGCCCTCCTTTGGGCGGGTATGGAGACACGACTCGCCAGTTGGAAGCGACCCCTGACGGCCATATTCCTCAGCATGCACGCCGTGTTCGCCCTGGCCATCAACTTCAGATTTGTGACGCCTGTGTTGCGACGCTTCGAGGGGGAGTACGGCGACACGATGCGGGCCGCCGCGGAAGAACTGGCAGCAAGAACCGAAGCGAACGCAAACCGCGACGTCTTAGTTGAGGAAGATATCGGCGTGTTGGGCTATTCCGGAAGGGGCCGATTCGAGATCTCAGACGGCGGCGCCCTGGCGACGCCATCGCTCAGGGGCTTGAGCTTCCCGGAGCAGCTATCCCGGGTCCATCCGGCTCTCGTGGTTCAGTCCCTCGCCAGCAATCCGGATGGATTGGCCGCCGAGTATCCCGGGCTCCTGACGCCCGTTTGGAAGCGGCGGTTCCGCCAGCACGGCGTCGGTGGGAACACGCCTTACTATTACGCGATCATCTTCCGGCCATCCCAGCCGGCCCCCGCGCCATAGGAGCATGGCTCAAGGGCCAACTGCTTCCGCCAAGGCCCGGCCATAGGCCCTGGCGTCCGCCGGAATCAGGTGGTAGCCATCGTTCGTCCTGGCTGCGCTGGTCGAGACGGAGTCTAGCCAGTGATAGCGGGAGGTGGGGAATTCCCCCCTGGCCATCCGGTAGAAAGTCCGCTCCCTCGGCGAATCATTGATCGCCGCGTCTATTGGTGGCCAAAACAGCACGCACTCCAAGCCTTTCGCAGCACAGCCGTCCAGCTCGGCACGCAAGGCCGTGAGGTTAGCTTGGTAGGCTCGCGACTCATCGTCGGTGGGCGGGGCGCTGAAGAGCTTCATAACGTCCGCGATGATCGGGCCGCGGACCGACTCCGCAAGCGGGGCAGGGCCCGGCTCGTCTCTTCGCGACGCGGACGACCGTGCGAGGTAGCGAGAAAGAACGTTCGCGGGTTGGAACTCTTGACGCAAGGACCAGCAGTTTCTCGTGGCGATCGCGGTGATCGGCGCTTCCGTCAAAGCCGTCAATTTCGGGTCCTTCACCACGTTGAGGGCGTGGCTGAGTTCGATGACGACCTTGCGCTGGCCACTGGGGGCGTCGGCTACCAACGCAAGGCCGGTCAACGAGGACTCTCCCCCCAGCGCAAGGTTCTCGGCGGGCCGAACAGAGAGGAACCCATCCATGAGGTTGGCAGCAAGGGAGCTGCCCACCACGACGGTCCCCGACCGAGTCTCGCCTCCAAAAACAAAGGCCTCCGATTGGACGACGTTCTTCTGGTTCTGACCCACCCCGTGCCCGGGGAGGACTCTCCCGGTTCGCAGGGCGCCCTCATAAAGCAGGGCCAGGAGCAGACCGAGCGCGAGCGCCTGCCACGACGACCTAGAACTGGAAGTAGATGAACTGTCCAACGCTTCCTCCGTTTGTGATCACGAAAAAGAACAGCACGGCGAGCGCCGCCCTCCGCGCGCCCGACGAGAATGCCGGCGCGGCGGACCCGATACCGGCCCACCACCGCTGCGAGGCGGGCAGCCGCGCGACGTGGTACAGGATTACGGGCGCCGTGTAGATGGCGATGGGAAACGCCACGGTCTTGCTGAGGTGGGTGCTCCCGTGGGCGACGGTTCTCACGAAGTCGAACGCGAACGTGATGTTGGTGAGCTTGAAGAACAGCCACCCAAACGTCACGTAGCCAAAGACTCCCACGCGTCGAAGGTTGGCCAGAACCGCTCGGGACCAGCCGGGCGGCTCGGGATCGACGCCCGTCTCGAGTCCAAGGAGGCGCTC
Source organism: Fimbriimonadaceae bacterium (assembly GCA_035295605.1). Lineage (GTDB taxonomy): Bacteria > Armatimonadota > Fimbriimonadia > Fimbriimonadales > Fimbriimonadaceae > DAIDHV01. The sequence goes on from DATGIR010000512.1 coordinate 1,911, forward strand.
GGTCGCCAGCCCGAGGCCGTGAAACGCCCCCCAAAAGGCGAAGCTCCAGGCCGCGCCGTGCCAAAGCCCCCCCAGGACCATCACGATCGCTAGATTCAAATAGGTCCGGACCGTCCCTTTTCGGTTGCCACCCAACGGAAAGTAGAGGTAGTCCCGTAGCCAGGTCGAAAGCGAAATGTGCCACCGTCGCCAGAACTCTGAAAGGGAGCGGGAGATGTAAGGGAAGTTGAAGTTGTCGGGGAGGTCGTAACCGAGAAGGGCGGCGAGTGAGATGGCAATGAGCGAGTACCCGGCGAAGTCCGCGAAGATCTGCATCGAGTAGCCGAACAGGAGGGCGAGGTCGTCGGCCGCGCTCATGGTCTGGTAGATCGGGTGCGTCAAGAAGGCCGTCTGGTCTTTAAGGTTGTCCGCCACGACGCACTTGAGGAAGAAGCCGACGATTCCGCTACTGATGGCTCGATTCCAGTCGATGTCTTGGAATCGCTTGATCCCTACCTGCGGATAGAACTGCCGCGCTTTGAGAATCGGCCCGGAGATGAGGTGCGGAAAGAAGACGATGAAAAGGCTGGTTCGTGCGAGATGCTCCGGAAAGCTTGGCGCGATGAAATTGGGAATCTCGCCGTCGGACCTGTGCGCGCGGAAGGTATCCGCCACCAGGCTAATCCCCTCGAACGTGTAGAACGAGATCCCAATCGGAAGGGGCAGCGTCATCAGGAGGAGCACGGGTCCTGTCGCGTTCAGCCCAAGATGCCCGGTCGCGAAGCTCGTCAACAAGCCGCCGTACTTGAAGAGGGCGAGCATGGCAAGGTTGACGGAGACGCACCCGATCGCCCACGCCTTTTCGTGGCGAGGGTCGGTGCCGATTTTGAAGCTGGCGATCGCATTGGTGAGCACCGCGATGATGAGGAGGGTGAGAAGCCACGGTGCGCTCCAGGCATAGAACACCATGCTCGCGGCAACCAGGAGCGGGACCTGATGCCTCGTGACGAGCGGGAGATAGTAAACGCAGAAGACGACGGCGAAGAAGGCCGCGAATTCGAGCGTGTTGAAAAGCATAGGACGCGCCCGCCGGTTGGGTGGCGAGAATTCCGGTCGGACGATACCCGACGGCCGACAGATCGGGCGTCGAGTGAAGTACTATGTTCTCGTTGGCAAGGCTGTGATGAAACGAAGCGCCCCTCAGCTCAGCGTCGTTATTCCGTACCTATCCGAGAGTGACTGCATCGGCCGATGCAGGGAGCTAGTGGAGCGGAACACCCGGACTCCGTTCGAGATTTGCGAGATCGTGGACTGCCCAAACGTCTATAGGGCCTACAATGATGGGGTGGCCGGCGCGAGGGGCGAAATCGTCGCGCTCATCAACGACGACATGTTCGTGGCGCCCGACTGGGACGTCCATTTGGTTGCCGCGATCGAGGAGAAGACGGTCGTGACGACGTATCTCGTTGAGTCTGGTCGTCTCCCCGTCAACTACCGAAACATCGCCCGCGATTTCGGCAAATCAGTCGAGGAGTTTGATTACGAGCGGTTCGTCGGCTTCGCGACGGAGCGGGCCAAGCAGGTGCCGGAGACGAGAACCGGACTCGGCTGGTACATGCCGATGGCGGTTCGGCGAAAAGACTTCTTGCCGTTTCCTCGCGAGGACCCTAGCATCCCTTGCGACACGTTGCTATTCGGCGTCTTCGCTAGCAGGCATTACAGATTTGTACAGGCTCGTAGCTTCGCCTATCATCTGCAACGGATGAGCCAGGCGTAGCCTACGTCGCGCATGCAAGTTCAAAGCCTCTTGTCTGCTCTTATTGTTCGGCCGTGAGCAAGCAGCCGACCCTTCTTGATCGAAGCCTTTAAGCCCTCCGGCCACCGAGGCCATCGCTATCGGCTCTCCCTCAGCAAGGGTGTTACTGCACCCCAGCTTTGGTTGAGGGCTTCACTTTGACTCGAGTTATATCGAAATAGTCGCCAGGGCGTGCGCCGAGAAACCCATCGTACAGGTGCATGTGCATGGTCTTCGAGTCGACGTGATATTGCACTTTGGTCGTCGTTGAGCTCCACTCTTCGCCGAAAAAGCGAAGGTGGAGGAATTGCCCGTCCGCCTGCCAGTGGATTAGACAAGTCGGATAACCGCTCGGCATCGCATGCTCGAGTTCGTGGTCTGTCATCGTTCCTGTTCCGTCTCCGTAAAGGCGAAACGCACTCGAGTCGCTATCGCACTTTCTCCCAACCGGAAACCATCGCCCTACAAGTGCTGCATCCAGGCGCGGAGGGGGACTGGAGGGCCGCTTACAAGATGATACAGCCAAGGTAACGGCGACGATTGCAGTGAACGCTGGAACCCTATCCATCAGCTTCCGCCTGCGCCCGAAGGACCAGCACAATACACGTCCATCGCTTACAACTGCCCCGGTTGAACAAATACATGATCCTAACAACTAAGAAGTGTAAGGAGTGTAACTATAAGGGTTAACGATGTCATAAATCCAAAGGTGGCGGTAGATGCAACAGGAAAAGATATCGTTACACTGGAGGTCCAGAGGATATTCCTTTCCAGATGAATCGGTTCCATGTTGTATGTCAACGCTGTGCGCCAACTCATGCAAAAAGGAAAGTCCCATCCAATCTAGCCGAACAATCTTGCCGTTACCGAGCCGAGCTGTAATGATTTGCTGCCAGCCATCCTGAGCGGCGCAGTCCTTGAATGGAGTCCCTTTTTCAGACATCGAGAGGTCGAGCCAGTGCCGCCAGTACTTATGCCAAGCTCCAGACGAAGGGGGTTCGCCAGGTAAATCTTTAGGGAAGCAGTGAACATCGATGCTACTGCAGTTGTCGACCATCATTTTGTGGACAAGCTTATTAAATTCAGGGCATGTTTCGCCATGCTTGGCCGCACCCCTGGAAATACAACAGTTCACCTTGTTGCGCCAGGCCCAATTCCCATAGTGCGCTTCCAATAAACCGCAAAGTTTGCTGAGCCACTTCTGAACAGGATCTGGGCAGTCATGAAATACAATCTGACCAGATGGGTCTATCCGCGCGGTCGGAGCGCCATTTGCGTAGGCAAATGCAGGTTGGTTTGGCCAAAAGGGATCTCGAGTAATCCACCTCCCAGAGTTGGATGAGTAGTGCCGAGCTCGGACATATCGCTCGGCATTCTTTGCGTTCGTACTTCGATACCCATGCCTGCCGACCCATCCCATTCGAAGATCGCTCGCAGGTTGGCCTTGTGTGGCGCTGCTGCTAGAGAGAGTTCCGTAGGGAAGAAACCGTTGATAAAGCGCAGGCGAATTTGTGTAAGAAATGGTCTGAGTAACGCTACCCAGTCGGTCCCGGAACAAATCGACCTTGCCGGCAGAGTCGATGCTCGCGTTTCGAATTTGGCGACGAACTGTGTGGTAGCTTACTCTGATCATGGCGTTACATTAAACGACGGTTACTGGGTGCGGATTACCCTGCGGACCAAACTGGATTGTTTCGTTGCTGTACATTTGATATTGTAACGTATAAGTGCCAGGCGTGGAGGGAGCGGTCACCGTGAAAACAAAGGTCTTATACGACAGCGCGGGGATGACCTCACCCGCGTTGAGGTACACCGACTGCGGGGAGAACGGAGCCCCGGGGCCAACCTGCCACAGCTGGTATCCCCGGTCACCCATCCACGGAGCCGCAGTGAGTGGCCAGTTGCGCCAGGTCATCGTGACAGTGTATGTCAGGCTGTGGGTCATAGTCGCGGGGACGGTCGCGGAGTCTTCGTAACCGTCGACAAACATCTGCATTTGCACATATTCGTCGCCGTCCCACATTAGCGTCACAACTCCGTTGTATTCGAGCTCGAGGCGCTTGAGGCCATCACCATCGTAGGCGTAGGTGGCGAGGAGGGCATCCGGGCGCATGTGTGACTTCAGCCGGTTTTCAAAATCGTACGTCATCGTGTAGTAGCCATTCCCCGAGTCCTGGACGGCAGTGTTGTTGTCGTTGGCGTCCCACACGTACGTGACCAGGTTGCCGGCAAAGCTCTGCGCGGTTACTATCCGGCTAGCCGCATCTAGTATGAATCGGTTGACCGAGCCTTCCGAATTCACAATCAGATTGTCAAGCCGATCGTAAGCGTAAGTCCCTAATGTGGTGGTCGAACCCTGGGTTCGGGCGTAGCCCAGAAGTCGGTCGTTGGGGTCATAGGCATACGTTGTGCTATAGCCCATCTGGAAGTCGACTTCGGTGACTACGTTTCCGTTCGGGTCGTACATGTAGGTGAGCCAATTGAGAAGCGTCGGGCCGGAGGCGTTGTGAAGGATGGAAGTGATCTGCCCCGCTGAGTCATACGTGGTCAATTCCTGGGGGCCTCCTAGCGACTGCATCACTGTTACGCGACCAAGCTTGTCGTAGGTGTACGTGGTCCATACCCACATGAAACCAGCCGGGGCCTGATAGACGGTTACGCGGTCGTCGGCATCGTACGTAAACGTTCGAATCAACCCCCCGGGCTCGACGAACGTGGAGCGCCTGCGCTTGGGATCGTAGGAGTAGACCATCGTGTTGCTGGAGTAGTCCGTCCTTCCGACGAGCAGGTCTCTCGGGTCGTAAGCAAAGGTGCAAACTCCGATCGTATCGATCATCGTCGTGCGGTTTCCGATGGGGTCGTATTGGTGCGTTATTCGAGAACCGTCGATGTACATCACAGAGGCCGGCCGGCCAACCGGGTCGTAGGAGTAGGTCGTGACGACCCCCGTCGCCCAAGTCCGGTTGGCGGTTCGGCCGATCGCGTCGTAAGTGTAACTCGTGACGTGACCGAGCGGATCGATGAGGGCCAGCAATTCGTTTCGTGCCGAAAAGGACGATGTAGTAAGGTTTAGCTG
>DATGIR010000513.1:0-2629 GCA_035295605.1 Fimbriimonadaceae bacterium
CGTGATCCGCGCGGCGGTAATCGCGGACTCGTCAGCCTCAAGGCACGTGGGCTGGTCGGACACCCGCTCGGGCGAAACCCTGGCGATGTCTGGACGCTCGCCTCGGCCAACTTCCGCGGCGCCCATTTCGCAACCTTCCCGCCTTCGCTCATTGAGCGTCCGATTCTCGCTGCCTGTCCTGAGCGTGGCGTCGTGCTCGATCCGTTCTTCGGCTCGGGGACAGTCGGGCTAGTTGCCGAACGTCACGGACGTGACTGGATCGGCATAGAGCTGAACCCTGCTTACGCGAAGCTGGCGCAGAAGCGAATCGCTGCCGACCGGCTCGCTCGGGCTGATGGCCCTTCGGTGGACGCGACCACACGTGTCGTGTCCGCCGCACAGCCATCAACGTCGCCGAAAGGAGCGATCCATGCCTAGCAAGGCACAGGAAGTGTTCGAGCGCGTCGAAGCGCTCGTTGGCAGTGGGATGAAGAAGGCGGACGCGTTCCGTCAGGTCGCGGACGAGCTCGGCCAACCGGCCAACTCGATCCGTGGCGCCTACTACACCCACACCCGCACGATCGGAGGAACGCCCGGCGCGGGCCCGAGAAGGCGCGAGCCAGTCGACCCGGTCGAGCAGGCCGTAAGCGTTCTTCGCCAGGCCGTCGATGTCATCGACGTCGAGATCAGCCAAGCGAAGGAACGCGCCGACGAGGCCGCAGCTCACTACAAGGAGCTGCGGGACACGGCCGCCACGCGGAAGGCTGAGATCGAGAAGAAGATCGAGGCTCTGACTGCGTGACGCGCAAGCGCGATGGCAGCGAGGGTGGCCCGGAGGAAACTCCGGGCCACTCAATTACAAGCTCTAATCGCACATAAAATTGTGATTTGAGAATAAATGCGTGGACCGATAAAATGGTCCCCTAAACACACGCTCTATTTGCAGCAGGAAGGAGGGGAAATGAGGACAGCAGAGACCGCGGAGCCAGCTACGGAGCAGGCACGCGCAGTGATCTATCTGCGCGTGTCAACCAAAGACCAGGCGACGCGGGGAGGCGAAGCCGAGGGCTTCTCTATCCCCGCTCAGCGTGAGGCGTGTCGCAGGAAGGCAGCTTCACTCAATGCGATCATCTGCGAGGAATTCGCTGACCGCGGCGAGAGCGCTCGCAGCGCACGCCGGCCTGAGCTGCAGCGGATGCTGACCTTCGTGGAGGAGCAACCGGTCGACTACGTAATCGTCCACAAGGTGGACAGGCTTGCGCGCTCTCGTGTGGATGATGTCGAGATCACCGTCGCGCTTCAACGCGCGGGAGCGAAGCTGATCTCCTGCACTGAGAACATCGACGAGACTCCAAGCGGCATCCTCCTGCACGGAATCATGAGTTCGATTGCGGAGTTCTACAGCCGCAACCTCGCAAACGAAGTCAACAAGGGCCTCATCCAGAAGGCCAAGAACGGCGGCACGCCCTTCCGCCCACCGGTCGGATACAGACCCGTTCGGGTCTTCACGGAAGACGGACGCGAGGTTCGCTCCGTCGAGATCGACCCCGAACGCGGCCCACTGGTCCAACAAGCCTTCGAGCTGTACGCGACTGGTGAGTGGACGACGCGCACGCTCTTAGGCGAACTGACCTCCAAGGGACTCGTCAGCCGAGCAACGCCGAAGCGCCCGAGCAAGGCGCTCACGAACTCGTCCTTCCACGAAATGCTCCGCAACCCGTACTACATCGGCATCGTCGACTATCGCGGCGTCCGCTACGACGGCAAACACCCACCACTCATCAGCCAGGGAATCTTCGACGAGGTGCAGCGAATCCTCGAGGCCCAGAACTTCGCTGGCGAAAAGCAGCGCAAGCACCCCCACTACCTCAAGGGCTCGATCTGGTGCGGCTGCTGCGGCAGCCGTCTCATCGTCGCCAACTCGCGAAGTCACACCGGCCGTGTCTATCCCTACTTCATCTGTATCGGCCGTCAACGCGACCCGAAGAGCTGCACTCAACGCGCACTCCTAATCGACCGCGTCGAAGAGCTCGTCGCCGGTTACTACGAGCGCTACCAGCTCGGACACGACCTCCGACTCGAAACAGAACAGGACATCCTCGAACAGATGGCCGCACTTCGAGAGAATGAGGTACACGAACGCGATAGGCTCGTCCGCCGGCAGCGGAAGCTCCTCGACGAGCGCGCCAAGCTTCTCGAAGCGCACTACGCCGGAGCAATCCCGCTCGACCTTCTCAAGACTGAGCAGGAGCGCATCAGCAGCCAGCTACAGAGGATCGAGGAGCAACTCTCCTCGACGGACATCAAGTACCTAGAGGCGGAAAGAACGCTCCAGCGGTCACTCGAACTCGCGGAAAGACTCGCCAGCGCTTACCGCGATGCGCCGCCGAGCGTCCGACGCCTGATGAACCAGGCCCTCTTCCACCGCCTCATCATCGACGCCGATGAAGGCGTCACGGGCGAACTCAACGACCCGTTCGCCCTCCTAATGGAGGCCGCAGGGAGCCCCCAGAAACGCCAAGAGGCCCGGAACTCCGGACCTCATGGTTTGAGTAAGACCAAATTGGTGGACCAAAGCGGACTCGAACCTCCGACGTCGGCGTGAAGGGCGGCACCTCACACGCGAGGGGTCGCGGTTCGATCCAGCCGC
>DATGIR010000514.1:0-5031 GCA_035295605.1 Fimbriimonadaceae bacterium
GGTCTGGCGGCTGGAGGCCGAGATAGCGCGTCAGCCCGCCGCTTAGCACCTCGGCGGTGAAGTTCACGAGGGGAATGCTCTCGTCGTAGTTCATTCGCGTCGGTCCGATGACGGCAAGAACTCCGGCTTCCTCGGGGCCGACGAAGAAGCTGCGGCGAACGACGGAGAACTGGTGCAGCGGCTCCTTGTTCTCGCGCCCGATCGTGACGGTCTGGGGCGCGTCGGCGGAGAGCGCGTCGTAGAGGAAGTCGGTTTGGCTAAGCCGCTCCAGAAGCTCCGAAAGGACGGAGGCGTTGCCCCGGAACTCCGGCTGGCCAAACATATACTCCTCCCCTTCGGTGACGACCTTCCCCCGCGTGAGGTCGCGACAAGCTTGACGGATGGTTCCGCACAAGAGGCCGAGCAGCTTGTCCGAGGCCACGCTCGTGCCGGACGCGGGCGACTTGACGCGAGCGAGGCCGCGCAGAGTTCGCCCGGCGACAGTGGAGACGAGGAATTCGTTGGCGGCTCCGACGTCCTGGAGCGTCAGGCCCGTTGGGCACTCGAGCATGCGGTTCTCGACGTGTCCGTTGCTCAGGACGAGGACCAGGAGCGCTTGCTGCGGGCCAAGGGCGCTAATCACCGCGTTGCGAACCGTTACCTGATGGTCCCGGATCGTGGTGGCTACGGTCAGCAGCCGGGTGATTCGACTTAGGATTCGGGCGGTGTCACGGAGCAACTCCTGGAGGGCGTCGCCTTCAGAAGCGATCTGCTTAACCTGTTGACGCGCAGTTTCACCAACCCGGCGGTCCTCGAGGAGCCGGTCGACATAGTAGCGATAGCCCATATCGCTGGGGATTCGCCCGGCGCTCGTGTGCGGTTGCTCGAGGTAGCCAAGGTCGGACATCTCCGCCATCTCGTTCCGGATGGTCGCCGAGCGCACGCCTAACTCGTACCGCTGGAGGAGCGCCTCGCTCCCGATGGGTTCCGCCGTGCCGACGTACTCAATGATGATCGCCCGCAAGATGGTCTCTTTCCGGGGATCGAGTTCGGCCACGTCCTATTGTGAACGGGATCGGGGACTGAGGTAGCTTCAATCGCGATGGCGGACGAGTTCGAGTCGCAGGATTGGGTGCGGACCGGCGTCTCGGCGGCGATGCTTCGTTCCCTCGACCGGGGGAGCCCGGAAGCGCTCCAGTCGGTAGCCGATCTGTTGAATTCGATATTGCCGACTCGAACGCGGCTGGAGCTCAAAGGTGTGTTCGCCAAGAAGCTGGTCAAGGTCTCGGTAACGCTCGGGGAAGACGTCATGTCCCTCGAGCTCGACCCCGCCGGCGGGTTGCTCGCCGGCCGGGTCCACATGAGCAGGGGAATCGCCCTCAAGCGAGAGGAGTGGCCTCTCGCCGATTGGATTCAGGTGCTCGTAGGAGCGCTAGAGGCCAGGGCGAACGAGGATGCCCGAGCCCGGGCTGCCCTGAAGGCATGGGTAGGGAACCCCTGACGCGTGACCGCCTCTCATAAGGCCCCCGGTAAGCTTGCGCTCTAATGGCATTTGTCCCGGGTTCTCAACAAGGCTTGCCGGAGGCCGCCGTTCAGCGGCTCAAGGATATGCGCGGCACGGGCGCCAAGCCCAAGCTGTTCACGAGCGACCTTTCCGTTAACGAATTCTTGTGCGTTAGGAAGGCGGGCTTTACGCCCCTTGGCATGGTGATGGGGAGCTCGGTGTACCACATCGGTCTGCAGATTCCCCGCCAATTCCAAAGCCAGGAGTTGGAGGTCATCACCCAGGCGATGTACACGGCGCGAGAACTGGCGATGACCAGGATGGAGGAGGAAGCAGACGTTCTCGGCGCAGACGGGATCGTGGGCGTCCGCCTCGTCGTGGGCGGCTTGGCATGGGGCGAGAATCTGGTTGAGTTCCAGGCGATCGGGACTGCGATCCGGCACGACGCCGGCGGGAACTATAAGGCCTTCGACGGGCGGCCGTTCACGTCGGACCTATCCGGCCAAGACTTTCTGACGTTGCTGCAAACGGGGTACCGGCCCCTCGAGATGGTGATGGGAACCTGCGTTTACCACGTAGCCCACCAAGGCTTCAGGCAGATGATGCAGCGAGCCTGGGTGAACACCGAGATGGAGAACTTCACCCAGGCACTTTACGACGCGCGGGAGCTCGCAATCGGCCGAATGCAGGCCGAGGCGGAGCGGGAGAAGGCGATTGGGATCGTCGGCGCTCGCGTTGAGGAGAAGAGCTACAGCTGGGACTCCAACATCATCGAGTACTTCTCTGTCGGGACCGCGGTGGTCGAGGCGGAGGGTGCCAAAGCGATTCCTGACCCGGCGTACATCATGCCGCTCAACGGATGACCGGCGCACTCTTTCTCCTTGCCGTAGCCGGGCAAGGGCCGGGGAATCCGACCCAGTTCCTGCTATCGGTGAACGACACTCTGCAAACCGGGCAGGCGGCCAAGGTGCGACCTCTGTTCGCCTACCCCGACGCCGATTCGAAGTATCTGCTGGCGATGGGGCCCCGGCGTGGGGGATTTTCAAAGGTTCGCGCCTCGATGATCCCGGTGCCGCCGGGGTGGGAAGGCCGAGGCAGCTTCTGGATGGTGCTTCACACGTTCCAGGACATCGAGGAGGATCACGATCCGGTCTTCGAGGTGTTGCAGACCGGGGACGGGTATCGGCTTGGGCACGAAGTCCGCGAGGACGATCTCGCCGGATGGACGATATCCGACGAGGCGTACACCGCGCGCCTGACCCCCGAGGACAAGCGGGTCGACGTGGACGTCACCGTGAAGCTTCGGGAGGGCAACCTTCAGCGCGCGCCGATCTTCCGGCTCAACGACGTTTACAAGCTGACGAGCGGCAACCCGGCCATTGTCGATGGCGGAAACGACACGGTTCCGAAGCCTGCGGCAGACTCTTTGGTTCGGGCCGGCAGTCTGGTTATCCCGTGGACCGCGCACCCGGCGACCAGCTATCGCTTCGGCTATTCGGCGCAGCTTGATCGCCCCACCGAAGACCGAATTTCTCCGAACGTCGCCTACGTTACAGCTTGGTGGCTTCCATCCCTCGGACGGTTGCCGTTTACCGTCAAGGGCACGATCGTCGCTCCCGACATCTGGACGGTTCGAGCGGAGGGAGTTCAGGTCGGAAAGACCGAAGCCGACGGTAAGCAGACGACGACGTTTCAGTGCGATCTCCCAATTTCGTTCCCAAAGGTTATCGGCGGCCTCTACAAGCTCGCGGCAGAAAAAACCGTCGGACCGCAAAGCTTCAAGATCTATCAACTGGAAAGCATCGACCAGGAGCGCGCCGATCACGACCTTCAGGCGATGATGGATGCGGCGACTTTCTTCCAGGCCCGGTACGGCCCGCTCCCATTTCCTGGCTACGAGTGTTACGACGCCGACAGCTACTACGGGGTCGAGAGCTACAGCCACACGCTGCTGAGGCGGAGCATCACCCATTTCATTTCGCACGAGATGGGCCACTCCTACTTTGGGGGCCTGGCGCCATGCCCGTACGTTCACGACTCGTGGAATGAGGGCGTCACGCAGTATGTCGACAGCGTGCTTCTGATGCACAACGCGGACCACTCACTCGAGATGGGATTGCAGACGCTCGGCGAGAGCACGCCGCTGAGTGAGATGCCCGAGGCGCACGCCTATAACGGGGCCAGTTATTGGCGCGGCTGCTATCTCATGAAGATGCTGGAGTCAGAGATCGGCGCGGACAAGGTTCAGGACGCGCTTTACAACATCGCCCGCCAGCGGAAGGGGATGGACACGCGATGGCGCGATTTGCGGGCTTACTTTGAGCGGTCCGGCGGCAAGCCGCTCGATTGGTTCTGGAAGCAATGGGTGGACGGCGGTGAGTTCCCGACGCTTCATGTAGACGACGTCGACCCGACGCAACGCGAAAGTGCCTGGCGCACGTTCGTCCGCGTTCGGCAGACGGGAACGGCCAAGCCGTTCCGATTGAAGTTTGCGATTGCATTTAGGATCGATACCGAGTGGGTCGAAAAGGTTTACGACTTGACTGAAAAGTCGGACATTCTCAGCTTCGACTCGAAGACGCGGCCGAACGACGTCCAACTCAGGGTGCTGCCGTACACGCTGGCGCGCGTCGAACAGTACAAGAGGCCGCAGCAGAATGCGGTGGGAAATAGCGGCTAGGACTTCTTGAAGATCGCGTTGCCGGTCATGCCCTTCAGGGTCATGTCCTTGGGGAGGCTGACCGTCATGGTCTTGCCATTGGCGGAAAGGGTCCCGGTCTCCGGCGGTCGCTTGTCATCCGGGGTCAACATAAGGGTTCTGCCTTTGAGCTTCCACTTGCCTGTGGATGGTTTCTTTTCCTGCCCGGTCCCCCGCGTAACCGCCTTGTAGGTGCCGTTCGCCAGGATGGTGAGTTCGACGGTGACCGCCTTGAGCGCCGTTTCGACCGACTTGATATCGTCCGGGCTCGGAGCGGGCTTCATCCCGGCGGGCGGAACGAACTTGACGTTGAGGTGTCCGACCCATTTGCCGGTTACGACGACGGCAAAGCTGTTCGCGACAGCGGCGAGCAAGAGTGCGAGCGCCAAGAGCTTGGGAGCGCGATTCACCGGGACGGTATACCCCTTGGGCTCGACCGTTTCCGATACACTGGCGGCGTGAAATACCATGCTTCGCTTGTCCTTGTTCTTGGCATTAGTTGCGGCTTGGCGATAGCCGGGGTGGTAGGTCTCGGCCGAACGGCTCCGCGACCACCCAAACCGGTTTTCGCACATAAGCAGTTAATGCCGCTCACCAAGCCGCAGATTCTGGACGCGATCAAGGTCTCCGGGATCAAATTCGATCCGGGCAAGCTGATTCCCGTCCCGGTTCACTTCAGCCTGGATGCGGAGCACCCTTTTAACTCGCCTAACACGGCCTCTCTCAACGGAATCGCCTGGTTCTGCTGTTCCCACGTCGAGAACGACATCGAGGTGTTGAATCCGGGGCAGGGCTTCCTCAACGTTTGGTTCCAAGGCGTGAACCCGTCGAAGAACTATCTCGTGACGTT
>DATGIR010000515.1:0-2738 GCA_035295605.1 Fimbriimonadaceae bacterium
CCTTGCCTGGGGTGAGTTCGTCCTCGGGCCCGCTGCGGATCTAAAAGTGTAAAGGATGTCTTGTCATGAGTGTCAAGTATCTGTTGTCACTTGACAGCCGGGGGGAGTCGGTGAGCAACGCGAACCGGTGGAGGGCGCCTACCTGCCCAGCTTTACCAACACCGTCTTGATCTCAAACGGCCGGAAGCTGAGCGACACGTCGCCGCCCTTCACCTCGAGCCGACGCCCCGGGACCTCCAAGAGGTTCGCCTCTCGGGCGGAGGCCACACGGCCTCCGACCGTCAGCTTCACCGCCGGCGTCGCCAGACCACAAGCTTCGTACAGCCGGACCGCGATCGAACCGTCCGGACCCGACTTGACCGAGGTGACCACCACGTTCGCGGCGTCGGTCTTCAGCAGGCCCCACCGCTTCGGCATCGGGCCGGGATGGCTTTCGGCCTTGAAGGCGAGGAGCGGGCTGTTCAGCTCCTGGCCGGCTTGGGCCAGCATGGCGTCCCGCCAACCCCCGGCGTGCGGCGCCAGCGCGTAGCGGAAGGTGCGCGGAACGTTCAGCTCGAAGCCGGTATCCGAGGTGTCGCCCCCGTTATAGTCGCCGAGGTTGACCGACCGCATCAGCGAGAGCATCAGGGTTCCGTCGCTCAAAACGTTTCCCGGCATCGCGCAGTTCAGCAACGCGAAGCCCTGCTTTCCATCGCTGCAATCGGCCCAGTTCTGGGCGGGGTATTCGATCTGCGCCGGGCGCTCGATCGCCCCGAACGGCACCTCCTGAACATACGTTCCGTTCTTGATCGCGGTCGGGAAGAGGACCTGGTAGCGAACATGCTTCTCGGCGTTCACCAGCTCAGTCTCGATGTCGATTCGCTTGACCCCGCGAGTGAGGCGGATTCGAGTGGCGAACTTGCCGCTGCCGAAGGGATGGGAGACGTTGAACTCCTCGAACGCCGGACCCCGGACGATCTGCCCCGCCTTGTCGGAGAAGTCGCTGCTCAAAACCGCCGTGCTTCGGTCGGGCACGGGCTGAAGCTCCCGGTTCGGGAGATGCTCGGCGCCGTCGAGCCACTTGTAAAGCGACCACAGGTCGCCCTTGTCGACCTTTCGGGCGACGACGTTTCCGGAGGCGCTCAGCATCTCGGCGCCGACTTGCTTGTCGAAAACGCTCGTGATCGCCCCGGTTTTTGGGTCGACCGTGACCCGATAGAACTCGTTCTCGAGGGTGGGGCGGTCGCCCCCCGGGGTTGCCCCGGGAAGCGCTTCCGCGCTGGGAAGAACGCGAAGCGTGGCGTACCCGCAAGCGGGGATGCCCTTGGCGACGAAGGTGAGCTTGGCCCGCTTGAGCGCCCCGTCCGAATAAGTCTCGGCCCAAGTGACCTGGCAAGCAGCGGGCCCCCCGTCGGCGTCCACAACCCTCACCGAGTTGACGCCGGTGTCGGCGAAGCCTAGCTCGACGTTCACCGCGTCGGTGCGCTCCGATCCCAGCGGATTGAATACGACGACGGGAATTCCCTCGCCCGAGGTGTCGATCTTGGCGAGAAGAGCTCGCCGTCGCGTGTCGATCGCCTCATCCGCCAGCCGGTCGGCGAAGTCGTAGCTTCGAACGGTGTCGACGTAGACGTGGTCGTTCATCGTCCCCGAGGCAAGGTCGTGGGTCTGGTTGAAGAGCACGGGCTCCCAGGCTCGCCAGATGTCCGAGTCGTCGGTCACCCCGGCGAGGGCGCCGAGCTGCTCCGCGTTGAGTAGCTTGGTCTCCAGCGTCTTCGCGCGTTGGCGCAGCTCGACCCGGCTGCTGTAGGTGCCGGGGAAGATGGGGTTGAGGTCATAGCTCTCGGTGGGCACGTTCGAACGATGGGAGACGAGCTTGGCAAACTCGCTCGGCACCGAGTAGCGGATGTTGAACGGCGCATCCTGCTTCGCGTTGAATTCGCGCAGGAGCGGGGTCACGTAATCCTCGGGTTCCGACACGTCGACGCCGGCCAAACCCACGCGCTCGTTGCCGCGCGCATTGGGGTTCAGCGAGTTGAACCGATCGACGAAGAACTTGTCGAACCCCTTTTGGTCCCGCGGCGGGCCATAGAAGAGGCCGTAAAAGCCGGGCAGCCAGAAGGTGGGAATCGTGGTGCCGTCGAGCCCCTTCAGGTTGAACTCGGACGGCTCGTTGTCGCTCGGCACGCCCCGGCAGAACCAGAACGACTTGTAGCCGGCTTGTTTGAGAAGCTGTGGCAGCTGCGGCTGGTGGCCGAAGGTGTCGAGCATCCACGCGACGTCGACGTCCAGGCCGAGCTCCTTCCGGCAATAGGCCTTGCCGTACGTCATCTGGCGAATGAACAGCTCCCCGCCCAGCTTCACGTCGTCCGGCATCACGTCCATGCCGCCGACGATTTCCAGCCGCCCCTCCTTCACGAACTTCCGGAACTTCGCCGCCTGCTCCGGGTACCGCTCGAGCAGCGGCTTGAAATAGGCCACCTGGTCGAGCGCGAACTTGTATTCGGGAAAGCGCTCCATGAGGCGGAGCGCCTCGAGGATGTGGTCGAGCCCGAAATCGAGATACTCCTCCCGCGTGTTGAACACCGCCCCCTCCCAATGGGTGTGGGGGATGTAGTAGAGGGTCGGCTTGGCGGGAGTTTGGAGCGCGCCGGAAAGGAGGAGCAGCGAGAGCATGGGTATGCCCGATCATATCCTCTCCCGTGCGCCTCCCCGTGCGTCTCCTCTCCCCCCGGGGACGACTACGTGCGTCTCCTCTC
>DATGIR010000516.1:0-4294 GCA_035295605.1 Fimbriimonadaceae bacterium
CAGCGTTTTTGTCCCTTTCTCGCGCAGCACTCCGAAGGTGTCTTCGATCCAACGCGGGTACTTGTCGCCCGTGAACGAGGGAATGCGGACTTTCGCAATGTCGGGGTCTTTGAGGAACGACAGCGAAAACTTATCGTACGCCTCACCCCTCACCCGCGCGAGGCCCGCGAGCATGACATCGTTGACGGGGTTCTGATTCGCTTTTCGCTGTGTTTCGGTTACGCCCGCCAGCTTGCTCTCCACGGCCTTGCCCGACGACGGGTCGATAGCCGTTACGGTGAAATCCTCCGGCCGCCCGACCAGCCAAAAGTAGTCCTTCGCGAAATCCTGGGCAATGCCGCGCCGCTTGGTGGTTTCGATGTCGCCGTCGGCATAAGTCACCGCCCAGAATTGCTTCGCGAGTTCGGCGATGGGGTGGCCGTTGACCGACACCAGCTCCATTCCGGGGCGGATGGTCCGGTCGTCGGCCGTCTGGTTGAGCACGACCATCAGCCGCGATCCCTCGAATTCCACGCGTAGCGGGAACGAACGGCCATTCCTGATCGCGGCCTCCAGCTCCCGGTCCCAATGCATCCTCGTGTGCCCGCACCGGATCGACGCCAACGTTTGGGCCACCACCATCCCGAATTGCTCCTTGGCCATCGGCCGCGAAAGCTTCTCCCGCTGCGCGTCGAATTCGCGATCCATCTGGGTCTTCGTCGAATACCGGTATAGGCCCGGGTGGGCTTCTTCGAGTGCGTGCCGCATCAGATCGAAATCCGCCTGCATTTGCGCCGAGGTAAGCCATTGGACTCGGCCGCGAGTGGTGCCCGCGTCGGCCGGCACGTCGTCCGCTCGATCCTGCGAAGCGGCGAGCGTTACCGACATCAAAGCTGCCACCGTGAACAGGCTTCTCATCAATTCACTCCTCGGTTTCACGCGATTCGTCGCAAGAAAATGCGCCACTCGCCTCGGTAGTCGTGGGATATGGAATGCGCCTAAGTCCACACAAAATGTAGTTCGCCGCCGAACCAGGATCATTTTGGATGCAGTGCAATTTAAGCGGCCGCTGCGGTAGATGTTGAGAGACGCTCAACGAAACTTTAATTAGCGATCACATACGCGATTTCGTTCGTGAGGTTGGCCAACACCTTACATATTGCAATCTTCACCGGTTGACCCCGGAAGAAAAAACGGACACGCCGAAGGGCTTCTTTCAGAAGAAACGGGGGCTGGGACAGGGCATTGCAGGTATTGCCGAGCAGAAAATGTTCAAATCCCGTCGCCAGTCGCTTCCGCAACCAATGACGAGATTTGAGTTTGCGAAACAGTCGGGGCGACTGGACGCCGTTAGAACTTTTTCTGGCTGGTGTCCGCGGCTGGAAGGCCAGCTTGGAGCAATTGATCTGGCAGGCTGGCGGAAAGGAAAAAGCCCATCGCCAGAAACGACGATGAGCCTCCGGAGAAATCAAGTCGGGGCGACTGGACACCGTTGGAACCTTTTATCACCGGCGTCCGGCATTGGGAAGCCGGCCGACGGCTCCTCGCGCTCAGCTTGGCGTGACATGCGAAGTGCTGGCAACTGATGGGTAGTCGCTATTGCAGAGATGACCGTTCAATCGTGAAGACCGCCAGCAACACTTCCCGTCACCTGTGACGAATGGCCCTGGCCGGCGCGGTCCCGGAGATAACGGACGGCGAGTTGCTGGAAGACTTCGTCGTGGGTAGAGAGGAGGCCAGAGTGAAGGCCATTCAAAGTCCGCAAAAACGGTCAAGCACATAGATCAAGTTTCCGCTTAAGATGGACCGCAACTTCACTTGATCGGGAGGCTGCGGTGAGAACCGAAACCGAGCAATCTTACAAGCAACGCATCCTACGAGTCTTGATCCACATTCAGAATCACCTCGACGAAGCCATGTCGGTGGAGGACCTGGCCGGCTCGCCGATTTCCACGAAACGCGAGCAGGCGGCGGCGATGCGACGATTTCCATACAATCTGTGGCGGTCATGCACATCGCCTTCATGCGGCACGTCGGTCCTTACGACCGAGTCGGCGAAACCTGGAGCAAATTGTTCGCCTTGGCAGGATCACGCGGTTTGCTTGGGCCGCACACCAAGGCCTTCGGTGTCGTTCACGACGACCCGGAAGTGACCGCCCCCGAGCACATTCGCTACGACGCGGGGATGACCGTCAGTAAGGATTTCGAGCCTTGCGGCGAGCTCGGCGTCCAAGATATCGGTGGCGGCGAATACGCGATGGCCGGGCATCGTGGTCCTTACACTGGGCTCGGGGAGGCGTATGCGAAGTTATGCGGCGAATTACTTCCCCCCGCCGGACGCGAGCCACGCTCGGCCCCTGCCCTTGAGATCTATTACAATTCGCCCCGGGACACACCGCCCGAGGACTTGTTCACGGAGATCTACATTCCCTTGGAACAACGCTGACGAGGAGAACGAAGACGAAAGCATGCTTTTGCAGGTTCGTTGTGTGACTCTGGCGAAAATGATTGTCGGGAACCGTCGCGGGGAGCAACCATGGCCAAGCGAAGGGCGTGGCAGGAAGAACCGGCCGACGCTAAAGAGGTGCCGGGAGTGGTAAAGATCACCGGCAAGATGAGCAAGCGCTGGGCCGAGGGCACGGTGGTCATCCCCGCGCCCGCAGAACTGGACGCCATTATGAGAGCGGTTCCGGCGGGCCGCCTCATCCCCATCGATCAAATCCGGGGACGGCTCGCACGAAAACTTGGTGCAACGATCGCCTGCCCCATCTCCATCGGCATTTTCGCGTTTACATCACGTGAAGTGTTATCACCTCGCCGGGCCGGATCGCGCAAAACGATGCGCCCTTTTGCAGATGAGTTGATGCCTGAAGTTATGCGAGAACCGACATGAGGAGAAAAGTGACGCTAATTGTAATAATCGGCTTGCTCGTCCTGGTTGCCATCGGAGGCATCGCCGTCTGGTGGCTGATGGGGCAGCCACTGTACCAGCCCGGAATGGTTCGATCGGGGAAGAACCTGCGAGGTCCCCTGGTTCCGCCCGAACAGACATCAAAAGGATCTTACTGGCTGCACGAGAGGACCGTTGGGCCGGTCGGTGTAATTGCTCTGGTAGCGTGCTGGAAACAGGCCAGCGCGTCCGGTGATGGAGCGTGGCGTGGCTTAGTTCTCCATGGGCCCCGCTTCGCCGGCGAAGTCGGCGGCCGAGACCACGTTGACGCCCGGAAAAGACAAGAGCAACACGTAGGGGGTGGCTGCCAGCAGATGGGGACTATCGCGCTCCAGTGCCTGAATTTCCAGGCTCTTTCGCTTGCGATCGTCTTCGTAAGCCAAGGCGATGCGGCGGTGCATGTCCGCAGCCAGGTCGGCTGGGGCCGCGGCCTTGGCCCACTCCAAGATCGTGACCAGGCTACGCCTATGGCAGCGAATGCCCTGCTCATGCGCGAAACGCGCCAGACCGTCGATGCCCGCTTCAACCATCGCCGAAGCCGAGCCGAAGTGCCGCACCACCGGAAGGCCAGGTTGCTTCCCCAGAGATTCGCGAAACAAGTAGCATGGCCAGGCAGCGCCGCTTCGAGGTCCTCGCGGATCTGGCAGCACAGGGCCGAGCACTTCTGCACCAGGCTGCGGCGATCGCGGATCAGCAATTGCAAGCGGCGCCACGATTCATCCAACCTGGCCTCGACGAGGGAAAAGCCATTGGCTGCAGCTCGACGGATCGCGGCCAGATCGGTATCGTCGGTCTTATTGCTCGGATCAGATGGTTGCCGGAATTGCTTGGTCGCGTAAGGATGCACCAGGCGCGTATCGAAGCTAGCCGTGCTGAAGGCGTCCTGACCGGGTGATAATAGC
The DNA here is from genome assembly GCA_035295605.1 of Fimbriimonadaceae bacterium. GTDB lineage: Bacteria > Armatimonadota > Fimbriimonadia > Fimbriimonadales > Fimbriimonadaceae > DAIDHV01. The sequence continues at coordinate 3,832 of DATGIR010000516.1, forward strand.
GCCCTGTCCGTTCCACGGCACCCGGCAGATCGCCAAGTCCGTGTTGTTGCGTAGCGGTTCGAACTTGACTGATTGCGTCGTCCAGCTCGACCCGGTGATGCGCCACCCATCGGGGCGGCAGCAGCACCTTGCCGTAGAAGGCGCACAACATCCACTTGGAGCGTGCCTTGGCGGGATCAACGGTGACAATACCGAAATGCTCTGGGCCGACTTCTTGCACGCGCGGATGCACCAGACCACGAGGGTTCTGCAAGAACTCCCCCCGCCGAGAAGGCCCGACGAGTGTTTGCACTCAGATCGAATCAACCAGAGAAGGCACATGCGACGAATCGCGCAAAGCACCCCTGCGGCGCAGGACGATGTTTGAAATAGATGGGCGCGGTCGGGAATGGCTGGGGTCCAAGCAAAGGGGCCCTTCGCCATGTCCAATGGAAAGGCATTTGAAGAATCAAGTCGGGGCGAC
>DATGIR010000517.1:0-3003 GCA_035295605.1 Fimbriimonadaceae bacterium
CCGGTTAGGGGAGGTCCGCAGCTTCTTCGGGCCTATTCGTCGCCGCGAGCCTAAGAGTTCGCACCAGGGACCCCGTTGTTTGAAGCCCGAAGGGCAAGGTTAGGGGTCCCCCGCGAACTCTTGTGAGCGAAACAGCGACGAGTCAGACCGAAGAAGCAGTGGACAAAGAACGGCGGACGACCAGCGACGTGTCAGACCGACGGAGTGAGGAAGACCGGAGTTGCATTGCGACGCGCGCAGCCAGTGAACGCCCTCCCTTCGCGTCGCTCCGCTCGGCTAGTCCTCCCGAGGGGAGGACAGACTCCGCGCCGATCCTCCAGCCTCAAACCTAAGGATGCCGGCATTAATGCCGATACAAACACTGATAGCTCCGCATACGCCTGAACGCAGGCGGGAGCGGGATTTGAAGCGAAACTTGGCCGCGTCCTCCTCCCCCAAAACCCCGATTCTCGCGCGCACCCTCGTAGGCGGGCTCACCATGGTGGGCGGCGCCACGGCATGGGCGGGCGCGGGCCCGCTCGGTACCAAGATCGGCGGCGACTACGCCCTTCCCCCTGCCGGCGCCACCGGCGTCGGCTTCGGCTCGCTCGCCCAGATGATCCTGGCGCTCGCCATCGTCGCATTTCTCCTCAAGTGGGTGCTCCCGAAGATCGCGGGGAAGCTGACCAAGAAGCTCGTCACCACGCCCGCGAGCGGCATTCTGATCGAGGAATCGGCGCAGTTCGCAGGCGGGAGCCTGTACGTCATCACCGCGCGCGGCAAGTCGATTCTCGTCAGCGTGGCGGGAACCACCGTCGCAACGCTCACCGAGCTCGACGCGCAGGCAGCCAAGCCGGCGGACGCCTTCGAGCTCGTGCTCACCGAAGCCAAGGCCAAACCGGCTCCAACCGCGGCGGAACTCGAAGCTCGGGCCGCGCTCGACCGCCTCACGCAGCTCACAGGTGGCCATGCGGTTCGATAACCGAACTCGGCTCCGGCTTCTCGCCGTGCTCGGGCTCCTCGGTCTCGTCGGGTTCGCGGCTGCCCAAGGGCTGCCGCTTCCCCACGTCACCGTCGGCGTCGACGGCACCGACAAGCACAACGACGTCGCGTCCAGCCTGCAGATCCTGGCGCTGCTCACCGTCCTGAGCCTCGCCCCCGCGATCCTCATGCTCACGACGGCCTTCACGCGGATCGTGATCATCCTCAGCTTCCTTCGGCAGGCGCTCGGCACCCCCTCGATTCCGCCAAACCAGGTGGTCATCGGCCTGAGCCTGTTTCTCACCTTCTTCGTGATGCAGCCAACCTATAACGAGGTCAGCAAGTCCGCCATCCAGCCCCTGATGGCCCATCGGATCACCGCCGAGCAAGCGATGGACAACGCCTCCAAGCCGATGAAGGACTTCATGCTCAAGAACACCTACAAAACCGACATCGAGCTGTTCATGAACATCCGCCACGAGACGGCGCAGAGCGTGAAGGACGTTTCCATGGTCACCCTGATCCCGGCGTTCATCATCAGCGAGCTCAAGACCGCGTTCGTCGTCGGCTTCTACGTCTTCATTCCGTTCCTGATCATCGACCTTATCGTCGCGAGCAGCCTGATGAGCATGGGCATGATGATGCTTCCGCCAACGGTGGTCTCCCTCCCGGCCAAGATCCTCGTCTTCGTGCTCGCCAACGGATGGACGACCCTGATCGCGGCAATCATGGCGGGGTACAGCACCTGATGGACCAAGGACACGTTCTCTCGCTAGCGCGGCAGGCGATGGAAGTCGCCCTCATGGTGTCGCTCCCGGTTCTTGCCGTGAGCCTCTTCGTCGGCATCCTTGTTTCCGTGTTTCAAGCGGCCACCCAAATCCAGGAAATGACCCTCACATTCGTGCCGAAGATCCTCGGGATCGGCGTGGTGGTGGCCCTCCTCGGCAGTTGGATGCTCAACCAGCTAGTCGCCTTCACCCACCTTTGCTTCGAGCACGTGGCGCGCGTGCAGCAGGGCTAAGCCGGAGCCAAGGATGAAGCTCGACGAAGCCACCCTCTTCGCCTTCCTCCTGGTATTCGTGCGGTGCTCGGCGATGCTTCTCGCCTCGCCCGTCTTCGGCGGGCCGACGATGCCCGGCCACATTCGAGTCTTCACCTGCGTCTGCATCGCCGGTTCGCTCACCGTCGTCCTCAAACCTCAGATCGGCCCGGTGGCGGACAGCATCCCGGGACTCGCTCTTGCCGTCATGGGCGAGGCGATCGCCGGCCTGCTGATCGGCGGGCTCATCAGCCTCGTTCTGCAGGCGACCCAAATGGCGGGCGCTATGCTCGACGTCCACATCGGGCTCGGCATGAGCCAGACCCTGAACCCGCTCACCGGCGTTCCCGTGACGGTGATCTCGCAGTTCAAGTACATGCTTGGGGTGGTCATCTTCCTTTCCGCCAACGCCCATCACCTGATGTTTCGGGCGCTCGTCGACAGCTACAACCACGCCCCCGCCCTCGGCGCGAACCTCCCGGGGATCCACACCGGTGTGGTCTCCTTCCTAGCCGCGATGACCCTGCTGGCGGTGCAAATAGCGGCGCCGGTAACAGCGGTTTCGCTCATCGTCGACGCCGCGCTCGGCCTGATCGCCAAGGCGGTACCCCAGATGCAGGCGCTGCAGGTGGGCATTCCCGCGAAGGTCGGGGTGGGCATCGCCGCGCTCAGTCTTTCGCTGCCGCCGCTGGTCGCCGCCGTCACCGGCGGGTGTCATCAGGCATTCATCCTGATTCATAGGATCTTCGGGAGCTAGCCATGCCTGAGCAGCCGGGCCAGGAACGAACCGAAGACGCCACCCCCAAACGCCGCCTCGACGCGCGCAAGAAGGGGACGGTCGCCCGGTCGGTCGAATTGACAAGCTCGATCGTGCTGATCGTCCTGCTCATGGCGATGCCGGTGGCGATCGGCTTGCTCGGCAAGGGGTTTGCGGGCGGACTCACCACCGGGATGCGGATCATGCCGCGCGATGCCTCGCCCGCCAGCATCCTGCGCTACTGCCT
>DATGIR010000518.1:0-3027 GCA_035295605.1 Fimbriimonadaceae bacterium
GACTCATGCCCCCGTGCAGCACCACGAGCACATCGGACCCGCACTCCGGTCCCCACAGACGGTAGTGGATGCCGTAGCCGTCCGACATGGCCTGGACACTCACACTTTCTGACTCGGTCCGGACGCGGCTGGCTGAACGGCACGCTAAGCCCCAGCCCGACATCCACACCTCCGGAGTTGTGAGCTGTAGTCCTTCGGTGGTGACCTCGGCATACCTGCGGCGAAGGTCGAGGGAACCGCCACGACCCCACTTCAAGCTCGGGCTCGCGGGCTCACGTTCGACGAGCCGTGAGCCAAAAGCGCCCTCCTGGGCGGCGAGCCGGTCGCCTGTCGCGGCGGCTATGAGCATTGCGGCGCGGGTGAGCACCGATGTCTCGCCGACGTGCGCCCCGACGATAATCGGCCACCCCCGCTCACGTAGCGCTTCGACAAGCGTGAGCCCCCGAAGCACTCCACCTACGCGTGAGACTTTGAGGTTCGCCATGAAGCGGCCGGCGACGCCGTCGTAGCGTTCGAGGTCCGCCATCGTACACAGGCTCTCGTCGAGAATGATTGGCGTTGCCGTTCCAAGGCTGATCTGGCTGTGACGCTCAGCGTCCCGAGGTTTCACTGGCTCTTCGATGCCGAAGAATTCGCAATCAAGCGCTCGCAGGTAGTCCAGCGCTAGATCCGGTGCGCCGGACCAAAGATTGTTGGCATCCACCCGCACCCGGTAATCACTGACGCCATGGGAGGCCGTCAGCTCGGTGAGACTGCAGAGTTTTTGCCGGTCAATCTCAAGGTCGCCGCCCAGCTTCAACTTGAAGTCTTTCAATCCCAAGATGCAGTACTGATCGATAAGGAAGCGCGTCTTCCACGCCTCGTCGTTTCCCAGCACCGCCGAGTAGACGTGGGGCCCACCAGGCGGCGATAGACCGAGCAACTCCTCGACGCTCTGACCGTTCTCACGGGCGAAAAGGTCGAGCAGCGCGCACTCGATTGCGCACCACGCTGATGGCGATTTGTCGATGTCGCTCGTGTGCTCCACAACCCAGGCTTGAAGCGCTTCGAGCCCGGTACACTCCGACTGAATCGCTTCGTGCCATGTGGCCAACCACTGCTTGCACGAGCTTCGTGTTTCCCCGGTCACGTACGAGCGGGGACAGCCTTCGCCATAACCCAGAAGTGGGCCACGCGAGGCCTCCACCCACAGACTCTCGCCGTGCGTCCGCGCGGCCGACGCATGACGAAAGGTCATCTTGAGGGGGACCCTCAACTCCGAAAAACGCAGCCGGATATTTTGGTTCACGCAGCCCTCTTGCGGCGAGTCTCGAAAAGCCTGATGAAATATTCTTCCAGCTCCCCGAAGAGGTCGCGATGGAACGTCCAGCACGCGTAGTCCTTCACCTTAACGAAACCCGCGGCTTCAAAGGACGAGAGATCGTCTCCCTCTTCCAGAGCGATGCACTGCCCCCTGCCGAGCTCGCCGTAGCGTTGTTTGGCGCTCAGGACCAAAGCCAGGCGGGTTTCGGGATCATCCTCCAGCGTGAACACGGTGAAAGCGTTCGTGAGTTCGCTGAAGTTCATACCTAAGGAGGAGACCTCGAGCAGCGCAAATCCCGTGGTTCGCCCATCGCGTTCGGCGATGATGCATTCACGATGACGATCCAGCCCCACACGGCAATATCCCCACGATAAGTGAGCGAGGCTGGCGCGCGACGGCTGCAAATCATTCGCCATCACTTCCACGGTCCGTCCACGCGACGTAAACCAATTCTCAATCAGTGCAAAGTCACTTTCGGCGGCCGGGCGTACCCGAACCTGACTGGGGACCTCGGGGGAAGAATCGCCCGTCACCGCCACCAGGTAGTGGAAGACGCGAAGGTCGGACTTTTGCGGATCTCTGACGCGCTTGGCAAAACCACCGAAGACACGCGAAGGCCAGGCGTTGTTCGGCCGAAAGAACATCTTGCCCCAGTGAATGTCTGGTCGCACCCGGCCATAACGGGCCATCGCGAGAGTGACCCGCGCGGAGGCGTGACGCTCGCGGGCGGAGAGGGGCAGGGCCGCCAAATGTTGCACCATCCACGTCTTGTCGTACCAGCGCAACATGCTGATTTGCGCGTCCAGCGCTTGTTCGTTACGAACGACTACGGTCGCCATCGGATTGCCATTCGCTTTGAGCAACGATCGTACCGTGTTTTGGATTTCTCGCATGACCGGCTGTAATCTTGATACTTTTTCGGGGTACAGGAAGCCGCTGTCAAGGAATAGTGTCCACATCTCATCAAAAGTGACGTCGCAAGCGGCCTTCACCCCCGGGTACGCTAGTTCAACCGATCTTGAATACTCCCGGTCGCTCAACTGGAACGAACGAGGCCCTGAGAAGGCTGCTGAAAGAATGTTATTCCGCACGTAAGTCTTGTCCTTTCGTTTGGTTTTTGAGAGGCCCGCCAAGTGCCAATTACGGTGGTCTATAGGTTCCCGCGTGACGTACCACTTTTGCGGCTCAACTCGCATGCATCTATAGAGAAGTTCTAGAAGATAGATAATGGCGAACGTATCCGGTGCGAAGAACACAAGGAACAATCTGCGCTGCGCTGCTGGAACCGCTGCTTGCCCGGCGTAGGGTTTGGCCAATTGGGGCATGCTCGATCCTCGAAAGAGGTGACGGCACTAGGAACTGATCCACAGCTACCGATATCACTGCTAACGGGCCGGTTATGGCGGCGCTGGCTCAGATCATTCCACGAGTTGCGCTCACACCCGTCAAAGCTTCCGGATAGATCGTAACTCAAGACTGCTCGACCCCGGCGACAGCGGCTGTTATTATGTCTGCACATCTAAGTGCTCCATGAGACGCTTCGTCAAATATGACCGCCGAGACGGGAAGGAGGGCAGATGCTCAAGATCGCGATGATCCTGTGCGCTACGAGCATTTCTGTGACAGCGCAGTGGCCGAACCGCCCAACCCCTGGACTGGTTCGAACACCAGACGGCAAGCCCAACCTTTCGGCCCCTTCCCCGCGCTCCGCGGATGGCAAGCCG
>DATGIR010000519.1:0-2093 GCA_035295605.1 Fimbriimonadaceae bacterium
AGCGAGGAGTTGCTGCTTGGCCGCTTCCACTCGGGGGATACGATCTACGCAGACCTGGACGAGTCGAAGACGGTCATCTTCTCGACGAAGCCGACGACGCCTTCCAAGCAGAAGCAGCTCGTCAGCCAATAGCGCTTTGCCCCGTGTCCCTGCCTAAAGACAGGGACACGGGCGTTTGCTCGCAAAAGTACTGTTGAGCAAATTTAACTTTTCCTTTGCATTTCTGATGCTATCGAACGCATCGCCCGGTCCCCACGTTCTAAAGGTGTCCTTAGCCCTCTCTTATAAGCGGAGGAGGGGTGGTGCTTGGGCGCCCAACAACATGAAAAGAGCATTCACCCTCATCGAGCTTCTCGTCGTGATCGCGATTATCGCCATCCTTGCCGCCATCCTGTTCCCGGTGTACGCGCAAGCCAAGCTTCAAGCGAAGAAGGCAGCCGACCTTAGCAACATCAAGCAGCATTCGATGGCGATGCTGATGTACACGAACGATTCCGACGACGTTCTCGTTTCGCCATTGGATCCGTGCCTGGACAACACGAACGCGCTGACCACGTGCGGCGATTACACCACCCAGGCCGTCGGCCTTACCGGCCCCTCACTCGATTACTTGTTCTGGATGTACAAGCTTCAGCCGTACATCAAGAACTTCGGAATCTTCAAGGATTCGGTCGCTCCTGAAGCCTTTACGGCCGACAACCTGAACGGCTACCACGTGTTCAACACGCCGGAAGCAGCCGGTGGAGACTGGGGCGGCCAGAACAGCTACGCCTACAACTCGTTCTTCCTCAGCCCGGCCAACAGCGCCGGTCCGAGCTGGCTTTACTACAGCCCGATCACCACGACCACGAGCCCCCGCGTGGCCTCGACGTTCATGTTCGTGGATGGCGGTTTTCACATCGCCGCCCCGGACGTGCTCAACGCCTCCGGCTACACGGCCGTCTCGCACCTTTCACCTCCGGGCAACGGCCTCAGCGAAGCGAACTACATGACCGGCGGCGGCGTCCTCGCCCCGTACGCCACGAGTTATTGGGAGAACGCGGGCGGTAGCGATTACACCTATCAGGGCGACCCGGCCGCCTATGCGGCCACAGCGATCGTGAAGGGCAAGAGCCTTTTCGCGGGCAAGCTGAATGCCAGCTTCGTGGACGGCCACGCCAAGACGATGAACTACCAACAAGTGGTGGGGGACATCTGTTTCTGGTCGGTCGACATGGACGGCCCCCACAACGGCTGCAGCTAAGCGCTACGCCATAACTCGAAACGGGATATTCGCGGTGGCCGCACGGCCATCGCGGGATATCGCGTATGCATACAGCCGGTAGCTGCCAGCGGCGGTCGGGGCGCGAAACGTGCCGCCACCGTTTGGCGAGGACGTAAACGGAATCGGAAGCGGTTCGGGGGTCTTTTCACCCTTGCCGTCCTGCCGGCGCTCGGCCACCTCGGCGCGCACTTCCCAGCGGTATCTCAACTCGGCGCCATCGGCGAGAAGCGTGGTCGTGAGCTTCTCGCCGGGCTCGATGGCTTGGAGCTCGCCCGAGAGGGTGAAGTTCACAATCCGAGGCGCCCGCTCCCGCGGCCAACTCCCGGTCCACTCCATTTGCATAACGTCGACGGCTTCGAGCGGTTCGCCGGTGGCGAGCATCATCCCGAACCAGGTGGGCGTGGCCTCCTGCTTTGATCCCCAAAGAAAGGCGTAGCTTCCCAGGCACATGCCCGGTTGGCCGGCGACCGACGCCTCGTACCCGGTTTGATAAGTTCGCGCCTTTTCTGTGCTCGTCTGTTCAATCGGGGCGCCCCACGCCGTCTTCCCGCATTCCCAGTGTCCGAGCGGACCGAATTCGGTGACGATGTACGGCTTGGTCCACCCGAACTGGCGGAGTCGCCTGGCGAGAGATGGTAGCCCGCCGTACGAGTTGATGCCAAGCACGTCGATATCCGGCGCGTAGCGGCGGATGAGATCGATCTTCTCCTGGGTCACCTCGGCCACGGACGTCATGACCGGGTGGTCGGGGTCGGCCTCCTTGGCGGCTCGTACCGCCTCCTGCACACCCTGCCAGAGGGCCGGCGTGTCGTTGCCGTTCTCCATTTCG
>DATGIR010000520.1:0-4766 GCA_035295605.1 Fimbriimonadaceae bacterium
CGCTTTTCTACAAGAACATCGGGGTCTCTGCCGGCGTGCAGGACACGGGCGGCACGCGCGGCGACCGTGCCGGTGGCGCGGTGGGAGTTGAAAACAGCCAGTCGTTCTACGGCGCGGTGACCGTTCCCCTGCGGTACGGCATTTACGTCAGCGGTGGTTGGGGAACCCGGCGGTTCGGAAAGGGGTTCGCCAACATGAGCGTTCCGATTGGCGATCGCTTCAAGGCCGTCGTCGAAGAGGACGGGCTCGGCGTCAACTACGCGATCGCGTGGAATCCGAAGGCGGCGGGAAGCTACAAGCTGTTCGGACGCAACATCTCCACGACCGCGATGATCGGCTTTGTCGACAGCCGGTATGCCTTCTGGTCGCTCAATCTGGGCATCTGAGCCGGGAGGTAGAATTTCTCTCCTGCCCAAGCGCCGTTGGGTGGTCGCCCGTTCCCATGCAAGTCACTCGTGAAGACCTAAACCCCTGCACCGTTCAACTAACGGTTTCACTCGCGCCCGAAGAGGTGAAGGACGCCTTCGAGCGCTCGTTCAAGCAGGCGGCCAAGCGGGTTCGCCTTCCCGGGTTCCGTCCCGGTCATGCCCCGCGAGCGATGCTCGAGAAGGTTATCGAACCGAGCCAGTTGTACGACGATGCGGCGAGCCATCTCGTCAACTCAACCCTTCGAAAGGCGATCGAGGAGATGGAACTCGCGCCCGACATGACGACGCGCCCCTCGGTCGACCTCAAGGCCCTCAACCACGAGAACCATACCGCCGAGTACGTGGCCAAGGTGCCGCTGCCTGCCCGCGTCGAGCTAGGCGAGTATAAGGGGATCCCGCTCGAAAAGGCGCCGGATGAAGTGACGGAGGAGGAGATCGCCTATCAGCTCGAGGAGATCCGGCAGCGGCGGTCGACGCGCACGCCGATCACGGATCGTGGGGTCGCCGATGGCGATGTCGCCGTGCTCAACATCAAGATTGACGGCGAAGCCGGCGAGGGCCGGAACTTCATGACCGTCGTCGGGCAAACCTTTCCGCAATTGGATATCGCCATCGTCGGGATGAAGGTCGAGGACATGAAGCATCTCGATCTGACCTTCCCGCTCAGCTTCCAGGAGAAGGACTGGGCGGGCAAGTCCTTCAAGTGCATCGTGACGCTCAATTCGGCGAGCACCCTGCAGATGCCGGCGCTCGACGAGGCTTTCGCGCAGTCGCTGAAGACTGAGAGCGTCGAGGACCTCCGAAATCGGGTTCGCGCCCAACTCGGGATAGCCAAGGCGAACATGATCCGGGAGATCCTGGTTGAGAGCGCGATGGAGCAGTTGCTAGCCCGATCGAAGGTCGAGGTCAGCGACAACTCATGGGAGGATATCGCCCGGCGTCGGCTCCAGGAAACCGAGGACGAACAGAGAGAAGCCGGCAAGTCGATGGAGGAGTACGCCCAGGAGAATGGGATGAGTCTTCCCGAGCTGGTGGAAGCCTGGCGGGAGAAGGCACAGCTTTACATCAAGCGCGCCTTCCTGATCCGCGAAGTATTCGTGAAGGAGAACATGAGCCTCACAAACGAGGACCTCAACCTCGAGTTGGCGATCATGGCGGACGAGTACAACCTCGAATTGCAGGAGATGGCCGACCTGCTCCAGAAGAACAACGCGCTAGAGGAACTCCGCTTTAGAACGATCTCGCGCAAGGTCAGCGATCTCCTGATCAACGAGGCACAGATCTCGGAGCCCGGAGGGCCGAAGGCAGTGAAACCCGCCAAGAGCGCAAAGCCCGCCAAGTCAGCCAAGACGTAAAGTCCCTGCGCGAAAGCGTACAAGGAAGTACATGCAACGATGCATTGGAAAGCGCGGCTGGCTGATGCCGGCCGGTTTTTTTGAAGATTCAGCCTGCGAATACGGAAGCCGCGGGCTCCTGCAAACCGATCATGGAGGAAAAGATGGGAATCCCCTACGTTATTGAGCAGACCGCGCGCGGCGAGCGCAGCTACGATCTCTGGTCGCGTCTCCTCAAAGACCGCATCGTCTTTCTCGGAACCGAAGTCGACGACTACGTCGCCAATTTGATCGTCGCCCAGTTCCTCTTTCTGGAGAAAGAGGATGCCGACAAGGACATCGAATTCTATATCAACAGCCCGGGCGGCTCGGTTTACGCGGGCATGGCCATCTACGACACGATGCAGATCGTGAAGTGCGATGTTGCCACCACGTGCGTCGGCATGGCCGCCTCGATGGGCGCCGTTCTTCTAGCCGGCGGCACGAAGGAGAAGCGCTCGGCTCTGAAGAACGCTCGTGTGATGATTCATCAAGCTTCCTCTGGATTCCGCGGAACAACTGCCGACATTAATGTACAGGTGGCGGAAACAAACCGCGTGAACGATACGATCCTGGGCATCTTGGCGAGTCACACCGGCAAAGACATGGAGCAGATCAGGAAAGACGTGGACCGCGACCGATACCTGTCGGCCGATGAAGCCAAGGTCTATGGCCTCATCGACCGCGTCGTTGAGCCGGGCGCACGATAATTCTCGGCACGCAGCTGAATCTGTTTTCGGTTAGGATATAAGTAGGATGACGTCAAAGACGAGCGAGCAGCAGAACCAGTGTTGCCTGTGTGGCAAGACGAAAGAGCAAGTTCGGAAACTGATCGTGGGTCTGCATGGCGCCGTGTGTGCCGATTGCATCGACCTCTGCAACGACATCCTACGAAACGACGGTCCTGAGCGGGCGCCGCGAGCCGCGGCGAACACGCTCCTTGGAGAAGCGACGGCGACACCTCGCGGTGCGGCGGCCCAAGTCGCCGAGCCGACGGTCCCCAAGCCCAAGGAGATCGTCGCGTACCTGGACGGCTACGTCATCGGGCAGGAGCAGGCCAAGCGCGCGCTGAGCGTCGCGGTTTACAACCACTACAAGCGGATCAAAGACTCCGTCGAAGAAGACGAAGTCGAGTTGCAGAAGAGCAACATCCTCATGGTCGGCCCGACCGGTTGCGGGAAGACGCTCCTGGCGCAAACCCTTGCCCGGATGTTGCACGTTCCGTTCGCAATCGCCGACGCCACCGCCCTCACCGAGGCCGGGTATGTGGGGGAGGACGTTGAGAACATCCTTCTCCGCCTTTACCAGGCCGCCGAGTCGATCGACCCGCGCAATCCCAAGGCGGCGGCCGAGCGCGGCATCATCTACGTCGACGAAATTGACAAGATTGCTCGTAAGAGCGATAACCCGAGCATCACGCGCGACGTGAGTGGCGAGGGTGTGCAGCAAGCGCTGCTCAAGATCCTGGAAGGGACTACTGCCAACGTGCCCCCGCAAGGCGGGCGAAAGCACCCTCAGCAGGAGTACATCCAGATCGACACCAAGAACATTCTGTTCATTTGTGGCGGCGCGTTCGAAGGAATCGAGGATTCCATTCGGCGTCGCCTCAAGGGTGCCGTCATGGGTTTCAACTCAACCCCCGAGACCAAGATCGACAAGGATCGCGAAGTGCTGCACGCGTTGCTTCCCAGCGATCTGCTGCAATTCGGTTTGATTCCGGAGTTCATCGGCCGGCTCCCCGTGATTGCCACACTCGGCCAACTCGACGAAGAGGCGCTCGTGCGCATCTTGAGCGAACCGCGCAACGCGCTCATGAAGCAGTACGCGAAGTTCTTCGAGCTCGATGGGGTGGACTTGGTGGTCGAGTCCGGCGCGCTGGACGAAGTCGCCCGCGAGGCGCTCAAGCGCAAGACCGGCGCACGGGCACTGCGTGGGATCATCGAGGAAGTGATGATGGACGTGATGTACGAGGTGCCGAGCGCACCGGAAGTCAAGCGCGTCATTCTTCCGCGCGGCGTCATAGACGAGGGACGCAGGCCGCTCATCCTGACGGAAGAGGATCTCGCGAAGGCAAGCTAGGCGTTGCTCGAGCCGCTCATCTCCGCCGACCGCCTTCAGCGTCGAATCGACGAGTTGGCGGCCGAAATAGCGCGGGATTATCAGGGCAAGACCATTTTCGCGGTTGCCATCCTCAAGGGCTCCGTCTACTTCCTCGCCGACCTCACCCGCCGCCTCGGCGAGAACCTCGAGCTAGATTTCATGCAGGTTTCCAGCTATCACGGAGGGTCCGTTAGCTCAGGAAATGTGCAAATTCGCAAGGACCTTGACACCAACATCGAGGGCCGCGACGTCTTATTGGTAGAAGACATCGTCGACACGGGGACGACGTTAGATCACTTGCGGGAGCTCCTGAGCGTTCGCAAGCCTTCTTCACTCAAGGTTGTCTCGCTGCTGAGCAAGCGCACCGCACGCGGCATCCGAACCCCGGTCGAGTATGTCGGTTTCGAGATTCCGGAAGCCTTTGTGGTAGGATACGGGCTGGATTACGCAGAGCGGTATCGCAATCTGCCGTACATCTCTATCCTCCGCGAAGATTGCCCTCCCGCAACGTTATCCGGCTAAGCCGGGATGCGGCGGCAAAGAGCCAAAACAGAGCGTATTTGCTCAGCCTAGGTCCTCGCGAATCTCCATATTCAGGAGCACAATGACGCACCAGTTCCGTCCACGAAAGCCACAAGATGGTCAGGGTCAAGGTCGCCGGCGCGGCCGGCACCGAGAGGGCCTGCCGAAGGTCGACAACCAGGTCGATCTCGAGTCGCTTCCGGAAATCGATTACAACCACTTTGACCAGATGACGCCTGCGGCCCTACTCAAGGAAGCCAAGGCGGCCAAGCTTTCCCCCAACCTCCTTCGGCACGAGCTCATCGAGCAACTCTTGGAAAAGGCAAACCCCGAGTGCATCTAT
>DATGIR010000521.1:0-6565 GCA_035295605.1 Fimbriimonadaceae bacterium
GGAATCCACGTCTCTGGCGGCTCCGAGGCGACGATCCTCTTCTCGGGTAGCACAGATCTCGCGGATCCGCAATACGAAGCCCACATCCGGGCGCGGTTGGAGGCAGCCGCGCGGCAGCCGTACGCCAGCCTAAGGCGCGCCCACATCGCCGACTATCAGCGATTCTTTCGCCGGGTCTCGCTGACCCTGCCCGAGGGTCCCAGCGCCCGCGCGGAAACGCCGCGCCGGCTCGTGGCGACCGCCGAAGGCGAGAGCGACCCTTCCCTCGCCGCGCTCTACTTCAACTTCGGCCGCTACTTGCTCATCAGCAGCTCACGCCCGGATAGCCCGTTGCCCGCGAACCTTCAAGGGATATGGGCGGAGGAGCTGCAGACCCCGTGGAACGGCGACTTTCATCTCGACATCAACGTGCAGATGAACTACTGGCCGGCCGAGGTGTGCAACCTGAGCGACTGCCATAGGCCGCTCCTCCAGTTCATCCCCAAACTCGTCCCGAACGGCCGAAAGACCGCCCGCGCCTACTACCGGGCGAAGGGCTGGGTGGCCCACGTCGTCACGAACCCGTGGCTCTTCACATCACCGGGTGAGGGCGCTTCGTGGGGCTCGACCGTCAGCGGCGGCGGGTGGCTGTGCGAGCACCTGTGGGAGCACTTTGCGTTCACGCGCGATGTCGGCTACCTGAAGTCGGTGTATCCGGTGTTGAAGGAAGCTTCCCAGTTCTTCAGCGACATGCTCATCGCCGAGCCCTCGCACGGCTGGCTGGTGACCGCGCCCTCCAATTCGCCGGAGAACGCCTTCCGCCATCCGAAGGACGGTCCGGTGAACACGTGCATGGGTCCGTACATCGACACCGAAATCGTTCGGGAGCTGTTCACGAACACGATCGAAGCGGCAAAGACGCTGGGCGAGGACGCAGACTTCGCCGCGCTGCTCGCGGATAGGCGCGAGCGGCTGGCCCCGTTCCAGGTCGGTAAGTATGGGCAGTTGCAGGAGTGGCTGCAGGACTACGAGGAGACCGACGTCCACCACCGCCACACCAGCCACCTGTACGCGCTCTACCCCTCCAACCAGATCTCGCCCGACACGACTCCCGCGATTGCCGCCGCCGCTCACAAGACCCTGGAGCGCCGGGGCGACATGGGCACCGGGTGGTCGCTGGCTTGGAAGGTCTGCTTCTGGGCACGCCTGTGCGACGGCGACCACGCCTGGAAGCTTCTGCGGCGGCTGTTCCAGCCGGTGGGGGTGTTGGGGTACGACTATCACAACGGCGGAGGAACCTACTCGAACCTCTTCGATGCCCACCCGCCGTTCCAGATCGACGGCAACTTCGGGGGGACAGCCGGCATCGCCGAGATGCTCGTGCAGAGCCAAAACGGGACGATCCACCTGCTGCCCGCGCTACCTGCGGACTGGGCGGCCGAAGGTTCGGTGAAGGGGCTCAAGGCGCGTGGAAACGTGACCGTCGACATCGCCTGGAAGAATGGAAAGGTGACGTCCTACAAGCTCTCGGGGCCAGGAGCCAAGAGCGCCAAAGTCGCCGGAGCCTGATCGGATTAAACTGTTTCCCTCCGATGCTGGCTTTAACCGCCTTCTTCGCGCTCCAGGCTCACCCGTTCCGCCCGCCCGCGGTTCCGCTCGTGACCCACGATCCATATTTTTCGATTTGGTCGAAGGCTGACCGCCCTTACGACGACGTGACGCGACACTGGACGCATGCGCCCAACGGAATTCGCGTGCTGGCGAATGTAGACGGTGCGCTCTATCCCGTTATGGGACCCACCCGAGTGAAGGATCGGGCCGCACCTGCCAGAGCCAACGGATTTTGGTCGAGCGTGGGGATTCGGGTAACGCCAACTCGATCGATCTACGAGTTCATCGGTGGGGGGGTTGAACTCCGACTAACTTGGACTTCACCGTTGCTGCCGTCCGACCTCGACCTCCTCACCCGTCCCGTAACTTATCTGTCGTGGGAGATCAGGGCCTCGGACGGCAAGTCGCACACCGTGTACCTGGATTACGAGATTGATGCGGGAATCGCCGGTGTGAACACCACCGGCAGAACGGCTGAATACCGCGACGGCGTGCCGCTCAACACCGTTCGGCTCTACTCAAGGATCCAAGCGCCACTAAGCACGCCTGGGGACGGCACGCGGATCAACTGGGGCTACCTCTATGCCGCAGCCCCAGGCAACGAGATGCGCGGGTTTGGCGTCGACCCCAACGGAAGCAAGAACTCGAATCCATATGGTGGCGGCTCCTGGAGCTTCGAGCATAGCTCGAAGCCTCATTCGGGCCACCTCATCCTCGCCTACGACGAGCTCTACGAGATCGACTACTTCGGCCAGAAGCTGCTCCCGTACTGGAAGCGCAACGGCGACACCGCCGAGAGGCTTCTCGAAAAGGCTGAAAGGGACTACCCGCGCATCGTCAAGGAGTGCGAGGCGTTCGATGACCGCCTCATGGCCGACCTCGCCAAGGCCGGCGGCGCCGAGTACGCCCAGCTTTGCGCGCTCGCCTACCGCCAGGCGTTCGCGGCGTGCGGCATCGCCGCCGACGCCAAGGGGCAGCCGCTGATGTTCACCAAGGAGAACACGAGCAACGGCGACATCGCCACCGTCGACGTGATCTTCCCGATGGATCCGATGCTCATCCTGCTGAGCCCGGCGCTGGCCAAGGCCACCCTCGTGCCAGACCTCGATTACGCCGCCTCCGACCACTGGAAGTTCCCCAACGCGCCGCACGACCTCGGCACCTACCCCATCGCCAGCGGCACCGATGACGGGGGTGAGGGGATGCCGGTGGAGGAGAGCGGCAACATGCTCATTCTCTGCGACGCGATCTGCCAGACCGAGGGCAGCGGCGCGTGGGTGGACAAGTGGTGGGGCAAGCTCACCCAGTGGGAGCAGTATCTGGAGAAGTATGGCTACGACCCCGAGGACCAGCTCTGCACCGACGACTTCATGGGCCACCTCGCCCATAACTCGAACCTTGCGATCAAAGCGATCCTGGGTATCGCCGCGTACGGCGACATGTGCCGCCTGCGGGGCGACGCCGCTACCGCCGACAAGCTGCAGAAGCTGGCCCACAAGTACGCCGAACACTGGATGGAGGCTGCCAATGACGGCGACCACACCCGCCTCGCCTTCGACAAGCCGAACACCTGGAGCCAGAAATACAACCTCGTCTGGGACCGGATTCTGGGCCTCCATATCTTCCCGCCACGCCTCGCCGCCGAGGAGGTCGCTTTCTACAAGTCCAAGCTGCAGTCGTACGGCGTGCCTCTGGATTCCCGCACCAAGCTGACCAAGACCGATTGGTCGGTGTGGAGCGCGGCCCTCGCCACTGGCAAGGCGGATTTCGAGAGTCTGATCTCCCCGATCTACCGCTACATGGACACCACTACCAACCGAGAGCCGATGGTGGACTCGTACATCACGAACGACATCCATAGCAACGGCATGCACGCGCGGCCAGTGGTCGGCGGCGTGTTCATTCAGATGCTGAACGACCGCGCCACCTGGATGAAGTGGGCGAAGGCCGGCGACGCAAAGGTCGGCCCCTGGGCGCCCTTCCCCAAGCGGCCGACGCTCGTGGATGTGATTCCCAGCTCGCAGACGAGCCCCAAGACCTGGCGCTACACCCTGACCAAGCCGGCCGCGGGCTGGGAGAAGCCCGGCTTCGACGACTCAGGCTGGAAGTCAGCGCCGGGCCCATTCGGCAGTGACGGCACGCCGGGCATCAACCCGAGAACGCAGTGGACGAGCGACGATATTTGGCTTCGGCGCGAGGTGACCGTCCCCGCGGTCGGCTTCAAGAACCTGCAGCTCCTGATGTATCACGACGAGGACATCGAGGTCTACGTGAACGGGGCGCTCGCGGGGAGCGAAGCCGGCTACCGGACAACCTACGTTCGTCAGGACGTCAGTCCGGAGGCGTTGAAGCTATTCAAGCCGGGGGCGAAGCTGATGCTGGCGGTCCACTGCCACCAAACCACGGGCGGGCAAGGCGTGGACGTCGGATTCGTGGACGTGCGACAGCCGGAGAGCTAAGAACTCGTTCCACGAGGCGTGCTCACCAAGCCGAGCTCACGGCTTGCGCGCTCGAGATCTGCGATCCTACGGGTGGCGAAGGGGTTCGCGGTCTCGGCGTCGTCCCGTTCCGGCGCGATGCCAAACAGCTTCAGAACTGCGGACCGGGCCGACGGAAAGTCCCCGGTGAGCTTGAGCGCTTGCCGGTCGGCCTCCGCCACCATCCTCGTCATGGCCGGCCGGATCACCAGGAATGCGAACGGCAGAAACAGGATCAGGGGAGCAAACGCGATCGGTACCCGCTGCGGCGATTGGAATAGGAATCTCATCGTCACGATCATGTAGAGCATCATGAGGAGGGCGGGACCAGCGATCATTGCCGCCCGCTTCACCGGATGCCCAAGGCTTATGGCGGCGACTGCCGCAGCGATGTGGAACCTGGCTTCTTGCTCGCCCATCAGCTGCCTGAAGCGGTCGGAGACGACGATATTCCTCCTGATGCCGGCGGTAAGACTGCACATGCTCGTCGTGAACTGACTCTTGTCGCGCTCGACCTTACCGACCGACACTCCGAGCTGCCTTCCGTAAGACTCCGCTATCAACTGGAGCGATTGCAGGTCGTCGACACTTGCGATAGCCGTGGGGGCTCCAAGTTTCGGCAGGATGGCGGATTGAAAGATCACGTTGCCAAAGAGGACGAACGCAAGTGGCACCGCGCGGAAGCCCGCCGGTAGAACGAACATCAGCCCAAGTGCTGCCGCCGCCAACACAAAGTAGATCGCGGTCGCGGCCCGTCGCACCCGCTTTTGATGCTCGCTGGGTACTGGCGGGGACGGCAGCGCCGGAGACTCCGGAGGAGGGCCGAACAGCTTGCGCTCGGCGCGGTTGGTGATGGGGAGGATGGCAAACAAGAGAATCGGTGTCAATACGAACACGGGAATGAAGTTCGCCAGGCTCCGGGTGCCGAACCATACGTCCACATAGGGCAGGTAGGCGCGGCTGATCGTGAGACCCACGAACAGCGGAGCGTGGATCGAAATGCCTCCGAACACGCATCCGTTAACCACCCTTCCGTAGAGCTGTCGACGGCGTTTGAGCTCGATGGACATGTTTCGCGCGACGGCCATTCCGCCGAGAAGGCCGCCAAGGCCACCCAGAAGCGGAAGCAGCAGCGCCAAAACCGCAATCGGAATCGCCCTGTCCGAAAGCGTGACGGAGAACCGAACCCGGGACGTTGCTTGGTCTCCGGTTGCGTAGAGATAGCGCGATCTAGTCGACTCGTCGGTTTGAAAGCCGGAAGCATCGACCGTTCCGTAAAGCGGGAGCCGCACTAGAACGCATGGCGTAAGGCCGGCGCTCCGAACTGCCGCCATCAGCCGGGGCACGTCGATCTCGCGCCCCCCGGAGCGTGCCCCCAAGACGGACTTGCTATGGTCGACAGTCGCGACGGCTTGACCGTCTTCCTGGGCGTACTCGACGGTCGAACTCGCGACCGGCGTGCCGCTGAATGCGGATTCAAATGCGCGCGCGAGCCCTTCGGCCTTCGCCGGGTTGCCCGAGAGTGCCAGCGCCTCCGTGTAATTGGCGCCGGCGTAGATGTAAACCAGCGCCTGCTTGGGCCCCGGGCTTGTCGGGACCGGGAGCTTAAGATTGTCGGCGGAGCGGATCGTATTCTTCCACCTGGTGGTTAAGAGCGTGTCGCCCGCGGGCTTTATGGCGGCCGACGCTGATACCGTCGCCCCGACCAAAGCGAAGATCCCAAACCAACGTACGCGGCGCACGGGTTCGATTCTAGCGCCACCGAAGGTGAATCCGGCAACACTTCCGGGGCGCTAAGCCCGCCGTCGCGGTTCGCCGAACATCCGGCGGGTAGCGAGGTGGAGGATAACGATCACCACCGCAGCGACGATGAGGAAGTCGATGAACCCGCCGCCAAACCAGACGATGAACCGGGTGTTGTGCAGCACGAGGGCGGCGAAGAAGCCGACGATCAGCACGATCGCGAGGCCCTCCAGCCGGTCGAATCCCGGGACTTCGTGCAAGTCCAGCTTCCGGCTCATCACCACATGGCACGCAAGCATGCACGCAAGCGGCACCACGTACACCGCCAGGCTCACATCCAGAAGGTCGTCGTGCCGGAAGAAGACGGTGTAGAGCAGGAGCGCGGCCGAGAGCGCGCCCGGAAGGCCGGCCGCATAGATGCACAAAGTCGCGACCCAGCGGAGCGGCGACTTCGCCAGCTCCACCTTTGCGCCCGCGAAGGCGACGTACGTGCTGACCAGGAAGAGCGCGGCGTACGCGGCGATCACGACTATCGCGTTCCCATCCAGCGCCTTGATCACGTCGCGCAGGCTCAAAACGAATCTATGATACTGTGAGCGCTGGCTGAAGCCGGTGGCACACAATGGCGGGGTGACCGTTCCGCGACACGTGGTTTGGCTGCTCTGCGCCCTGGCCACGTTCGCCTTGTTCGCCCTCGCAATCCACATCCGGACGGTCGAAGCCTTCGATACTCGGCTGCTTCGGGACCTGCACCA
>DATGIR010000522.1:0-6398 GCA_035295605.1 Fimbriimonadaceae bacterium
GCCCAGGTGAGACCGCCGTCTAGCGAGTAGCTGTAGAAGAGCTCCGAGGTACTGCCCGTCACGTCGTTCCGGGTGTCGTTCCAAATCGCGTCCAGCCGTCCGTTCGGCGCCACCGCGAGGGTGCCGAACCAGTGAGACTGACCCTGGCCCACGGGGTCGTCGTTCACCCGGATCGGGTTCGACCAGGTGTTCCCGCCGTCCGTGCTTCGCGCGAACATCACGTCGGCCGGGTTGTTGCTGTCGATGTTCATCGTGCCGAGGATGTAGATGTTTCCGTTGTTCGGCCCACCGGACTTATCGGCCGCGATCCAAATCTGGCCGGCCAAGCCGCCCGGGTTCACCGGCAGCCCATAGGCGATGCTTCCGTTGAGGTTGACCATCGTCGCGAGGTCGAAGGTCGGGGTCAGGCTCGCGTCCTTCGCGTCGGAAGAGCGCACGAACCAGACGTTGCCGTTCTGGTCGGTGCCGCACAGGTAGAGCTCGCCGTTCGGGCCGGTATCGAGCGTTCCCCAGAAGGGCTGGTTCGGAATGAAGAGCGGCGGATTGAGCCAGGTGTGGCCGCCGTCCGTGGAGCGGGTGAACTGGGCGCCGCCCCAGTTGTTGCCGGCGATGCTCCATGTTTGGTACATGTTGCCCTTGCCAATGCTGTTGGTCCGGTCGACGGTGAACCACTGCTTGTCGCCCCCCTCCGCGCCCGCCACCTGGGCCCAGGTTTGGCCCCAATTGGGCGTGTTCCAAAGGGTGTCGTAGAACGTGCCGAGGAGGCTGAGATAGAAGAAGTCGCCGCCCTGGTCGAAGCCGAGCACGGGGTCGCTGCGGAATACGTTGTTCTCGAGGACGCCGGGGAAGGTCCACGTCTTACCGCCGTCGGTCGAGTAGGCGTAGCCGCCCTGGCGGAAGTTGGAGGTGACGTCGTTGAACTGCCGCCAGCCGATGGAGACGTGGTTGGGGTTGTTCGGGTCGACCGCGATGCTCGGCTCGTTGGCAGCGTCGCCGACGATGTTCTGCCCCAGGCTGTTCACGTTGACCTGCACGTAATTCACGAACCCGAACGGCGGCCGTGCCGGCCGCGACGTGAGGTGCAGCCTCGGCGGAGCGGGCGGATCCATCTGCCGCTCCTCCTCGAAGTTAGGATCGATGTGCCGGTGGCGATGAACGAGTTGCTGGTTGTGCGAAGTGCCGAGGCCGAAGAGTAGTAGCCCAAATAACATAGCGTCCCCGAGTTAGCAGTATATGTCGGGGGTTGCCGCCCGTCCGCCTGTAACTTTGCCGGGGTTTGGGTTGGTTCAGCCGCATCTCTTCAGGATGCTGGGGCACCGAAAGGGCCTCCCACACCGTCAAAATAAGAGCCAACCCCCCGGAAATGAGCGCGACGTTCTGCCATCTCCACAACCACACCGAGTACAGCCTGCTCGATGGCGCGAACCGCATTACCGACATGGTCGCCCGCACCGGCGAGTTGGGGATGGACGCCCTCGCCATCACCGACCACGGCGTCATGTTCGGGGTGATGGACTTCTACTGGAAGGCGAAAGCCGCGGGTATCAAGCCCATCCTCGGCGTCGAGGCGTACGTCGCCCCCAAGGGCATCCACCATCGCGGTACCCGCGCCGAGAACGAAGCCTTCCACCTCCTGCTTCTGGCCAAGGACCTCGAGGGCTACAAGAACCTCTGCAAGCTCACCACCATCGCCGCGCTGGAGGGTTACTACTACAAGCCGCGCGTGGACCATGAGCTGCTGCAAAAGCACGCCAAGGGCGTTATCGCCACGAGCACTTGCCTGGGCTCGGAAGTGAACCAGGCCCTCCTGGAGGGCAGCTACGACAAAGCCCAGTACGTCGCCGGCATGTACGCCGAGATGTTCGGCCACGAGAACTACTACATCGAGCTGCAGGACCACCGCCTGAAGGAGCAGGCCCAGATTCGCGACGACCTCATTAAGATCTCCCGCGAGCTCAAGCTCCCCCTCATCGCCACCAACGACGCCCACTACCTGTGCCGAACCGACTCCAAACCGCACGACGTGTTGCTGTGCATCCAAACCGGCGCCCGGGTGGAAGACCACGACCGGCTGCGGTTCGAAACCGACGAGTTCTACATCAAGTCGCCGGAGGAGATGGCGAAGCTGTTCGCCGACGTGCCGGAGGCGCTCGAGAACACGCTCCAGATCGCCGAGCGCTGCAACGTCGAGCTCGACAAGCAGCGCGCCCCCATGCCTCAACCCGAGGTGCCCAAGGGGCTCACCAGCGTCCAATACTTGCGGCAATCCGCCATGGAAGGGCTGAACAAGCGGGTCAAGAACCCGGAAGCGAGCCTGGAGCGGCTGAACTACGAGCTCGACGTGATCGAGCAGACGGGGTTCGAAGACTACATTTTGCTTGTCAAGGAGTTCGCGGAGGCCACCCGAGAGCGCAACATCTACTTCGGCGTGCGCGGCAGCGCCGCCGGCTCCTTGGTCAGCTACTGCGTCGGCATCACCGACGTCGACCCGGTGGAGTACGGCCTCACCTTCGAGCGCTTCCTGAACCCCGAGCGCATCTCCATGCCGGACATCGACATGGACTTCGAGGACGCCCGGCGCGACGAGATCATCCAGTACGTCACCAACCGCTTCGGCAGCGACCACGTGGCCCAAATCGTCACCTTCGGGACCCTCGGCGCCAAGGCTGCCATCAAGGATTGCGCGCGCGTGCAGGGCTACCCGCCGCAGGAGGCGGACAAGCTCACCAAGCTCATTCCCAACGTGCCGGGGATGACCATCGACAAGGCATACAAGGAGGTCGCCGAATTCCGCCAGCTCCTGGACTCCGATCCCAATCTCCGCGGCCTCGTCGAAACCGCGAAGTCGGTGGAGGGGATCAGCCGCCACGCCGGCGTCCACGCGGCGGGAATCGTCATCTCGCGGGAGCCGCTGGCCGAATACGTCCCCCTTTACCGGGGCAACGACGGCCAGCCGGTGACCGCCTTCGAAATGGGCGTCCTCGAAAAGCTCGGGCTGCTCAAGATGGATTTCCTGGGCCTGAGCAACCTCACCGTGATCGCCCGCACGGTGGAGTCCGTGAGGCAACGGCGTGGCGTCGAGCTCGACATGCGAACCCTCGAGGACGGCGATCCCGAGACTTACGCGATGCTCGGACGCGGCGAAACCATCGGGGTGTTCCAACTGGAAGGCGGCGGCATGACCCGCTACGTCCAGCAGCTCAAGCCGGCCAACGTGCGCGAGCTGACGGCGCTCGTCGCCCTTTACCGGCCGGGACCGATGGAGCACATCCCCCGCTACATCGACTGCAAGTTCGGCCGCGCCGACCAGAGCGTGATCCACCCGCTGATGGCGCCGATACTGGAGGAAACCTACGGCGTCATCGTGTTCCAGGATCAGGTGCTGCAGCTTCTGCGGGCGCTGGCCGGGTTCAGCCTGGGCAGGGCGGACGTGCTGCGGCGCGCGATGGGGAAGAAAGACGCCAAAGCGATGGCGGAGATGAAGGGCGAGTTCGTGGCCGGGTGCCAGGCGAACGGCATTCCCGAAGCCGTCATCGATCAGGTCTGGACCCTGCTGCTCCCGTTTGCCGGCTACGCGTTCAACAAGGCGCACTCGGTGTGCTACGCGCTGCTGGCCTACCAAACCGCCTACCTCAAGGCCAACTACCTGCTGGAGTACATGGCCGCGCTGCTGAGCGCCTACCGCACCAACGAGAGCCGAGTGATCACGTGCATCGAGGAGTGCCGCCGGTTGAAATGCCCGGTGCTGCCGCCGGATGTGAACGCCTCCCAGATGGACTTCGCCGTGGACGGCGCCGGGATCCGGTTCGGGCTGGTGGCGATCAAAGGCGTGGGCGAGGGGGTGGCGCAAGGGATTATCGACGAGCGGACTGAAGGCGGGCCGTACGTTCACCTCTTCGAATTCGCCGAGCGGTGCAAGCAGTACGGCCTGAACCGGACCGCGCTTGAGGCGCTGGTCAAAGCGGGCGCCTTGGACTCCATCGACCCGAACCGCGCCCGCTCTCTGGAGGCTTTGGAGGGCGCGCTGGGTTGGGCGGAATCCGCCAACCGGAGCCGATTGGCGGGGCAGGATTCGCTATTCGGCGAAGCTCAGGCGCCGGCCGCCAGCCGCTACCCGCCAATAACCTTGGAGACGCCGCCGCCGGGGCGCGGCGAGCTTCTGGCGATGGAGAAGGAGGTCATGGGCATCTACGTGAGCGACCACCCTCTACGGGGGCACCAGGAGTCGGTGCAGCAAGCCTCCTCGCACGGTTGCGGCACGGTGGTGGAGCTCGAAGACGGAGCCCAGGTGCGGTTGGCGGGGGTCATTTCCGGTCTGCGGAGCATGGTGACCAAGAGCCGCGGCGAACGGATGGCGATGCTGACCCTGGAGGATTTCACCGGGCAGGCGTCGATTTTGGTGTTCCCGAAGGTGTACGAGCGGGTGAAAGATCGGCTGCATAAGGACGCGGTCGTAAAGCTGACGGGGGTCGTGGTTCACCGCGACCGACCCGGAGCGGGCGGCGAGCGCTCGGTGGAGGTGCGGCTCGAGGAGATTTCGCCCCTCGAGCCTCACCTAGATTTCTCGTTCGACGACCTTCCGATGCCGGCGGGCGCGCCGGGAACGGTGACGATCAAGATCTTTGCGGCGACGACGAAGCAGCTGATGAGCTTGAAGAGCACGTTGAGCTCCCATCCGGGGGAGTATCCGGTGATCGTGAAGGTGGGGACTAACGGGGGCTTCGCGCCGGTTCTGGCGGACGTGCGCGTTGACCCGGACCAGGTGAGGGAGCTGGTCAAGCGGATTCCGATGAAGGCCGTGGTCGAAGTGAGCTAGCGCGCCCGCGACGGACCGCACCGTAGGCGCCGGTAACGCCCGGCGCCAACTAGCGCGCCCGCCGTCTTATCGTCAAACCCAACGCACCCGCGCCCACCAGTAAGACACTGACCGGCTCGGGGGTGGGGGATGCCCAAAGCAACGCCTGGTCCTGACCCGTCATCGTGTTCGTTCCGTAGCCGACGATGAAGGTGCGTCCGTTCGCCTGCCAGATGTCCTCCGCCCGTGTGTTGCTAAAACCCGAGGGGACGAAGCCGCTCAGGTCGACCCAAGACGAGGCGGAGCCGGTCCAGTACCCGGCGTGAATGACGCCGTTGAACCGCGCGTTTCCAACCTCGACGCCGTCTTTGACGGCCGCTGCCCAGGACTGGGTTGAGCCAGTGGGGTCCAGGTTCACCCACGACGCGCTCGAGCCGGACCATAAACTTGCGCGCGCGACGCCGTTGACGGTGGCGTAACCACATTCCTGCTGCCCGTCGAGGCTGAGGGCTTCCGACCCGTTCGCCGCCGCAGGCTCTAGGTCGACGTACGAGCCGGTCGAACCAGACCAAAGCACCGCATGAAACGGCTGCCCGACGCTCAGGGCCAGTGCGCCGGCCTCGACGCCGTTGAGGATGTCGAATGCATAGGACTGCGTTCCTGTCGGCTCGAGCACGGTGCACGAGGACGCGGTCCCGGTCCAGGTGCAGGCGCGCACGGACTTGCCGTCGAACACGTAGCCGCACTCAACGCCCTGGCTCATCGCGAATGCCTGTGAGCCGGCCATGCCGGCGGGGTTTAGGTCTATCGGCGGGTTCGCCGCACCATTCCATATGGCGGCATGGGCGGAATTCGAGTACCACGAGACGGTGCCGACGATGACGCCGGCCACTTCTCGGCTCGCCAAAGAGTAGGCCGCGCCGGGCGGGTTGAGATCGGTCCAGGAGTTAGCCGGTCCGCTCCAGATGCCGGCATGGTCCGCGCCGCCGAACACGGCGTAGCCCAGCTCACTGCCGTCACCAAAGTTCTCGCCCCTCGACCCCGTAGCGCCCGGGGGATTGATGACGGTGCAAGACCATTGCGCCGTCGCGCATGCGGAAGTGCTGAGGAGGAAGCCCATCAGGAGCCATCGCGGCGTAGCCACGGATCATTCTAGGTGATCCATTGGCCCATACAGTCGGAGTGTTGATTCGTCTTAACTTGAAAGACCGTGGCACTTCTCGCGCTTTGCTTCCTTTTGACGTCCTCTCGTCCGGATTCCGTCCGGAGCGTCACGATTCCGCCGGACCACATCATGGCGTGGTCGCCGAAGGGCGAAGTTCCCAAGGACATTCCAGGCAGGGTGCGCGGGATCAGCGAGGACGGACGCATCGTGCTCGTGGACTATCCGTCGGGCGCCTCGATGATGGGGGCCGACGTGTTCAAGACCAGGGCCATCGATCTCGCGACGCGGAGGGCGCTCGCGATTGGGAGCCCGGGGTTGTCGCGGGGCTCGAATGGTCGTTACAGCCTAAGCGTGGCGAAGGAGGACCCTCGGCCGCTGCAAGGCGCGCCCGGCTTCTTCCTTCCGTTTTACGAGGCCGATGATCAGGCGTTCATCTCG
>DATGIR010000523.1:0-18781 GCA_035295605.1 Fimbriimonadaceae bacterium
CGATGAGCCGCTGGATCTCCATCGACCGGCCGTTAGGCTTCATCAGGTCGCGCTGATTCCGCTGGCGCCCCGAGCGCGGGAGCATCGAGTATTCGGCGGTGAGCCACCCTTCCCCGCTGTTCTTCTTAAACTGCGGAACCCGGTCTTCCACGGTCGCGGTGACGAGCATGTGGGTATCGCCGATCTGAATCAGGCAGGAGCCTTCGGCGAACTTGGCGTACCCGCGTTCGAGCTTCAGCGGTCGGAGTTGGTCTGGCGCGCGGCCATCGTGACGCATGGGGTGAGCGTACCTGCCGGTCTAGAGCGGCGCCGGGGCGGCCGGTTGTCCGGTGGTCGCGCTCTCGAGGGCGGCATGGCTGATCGCCAGCGCGTGGAACCCCTCTTCGGGACCGACCGGCGCAGGCTTGCCGCCGGCAAAGGCATCCAGAAACGCGCGGAGTTCCTGGTAGTAGGGGTCGTCCGTGGCCGCCAGGTTCGCCTCGTAGCTGTTCTTGCCCTCGACGCACAGGGTAAGGCTCGCGGCGCGACGGCTGTCGTACGCCAAGAGCCCGTCGCTTCCGGCGATCTCGAAGGCGGTGGCAAAGCCGGCCGGATCCAGCCATGTGGATTCGACGTGGGCCACGGCGCCTCCGTCGAGGGTCAGGAGGGTGAGGGCGTAGTCGGGACCGGCGCCCTTCGATGCAGCAACGGAACGAGCAAATACGCTCTTCACCTCGCCGAACGTCCACCGCAGCCAATCGAAGTCGTGGATGGCGAGATCGATGAGCACGCCCCCGGAGCGTTTATGGTCCATGAACCACTGATCGGAGCCCTGGGGAGCTGATCCGCCGCGGTGCGTACGGATTGCGGCGGGGCGGCCGACGGCGCCGGACTTGACCAGCTCGTGCGCGCGACGAAACTCGGGAAAGAAGCGAACCACTTGCCCGACGCCGAACGGGGTTTTCGCCTTGGAGACCGCCTCGATGATGCGCCGAGCCGCGTCCAGGGTCCGGGCCATCGGTTTCTCGCAGAAGACGGCTTTTCCGAGCCCGATCGCCTGGAGCCCGATCTCCTCGTGCATGTCGGTCGGAAGGCAGATGTCGACGACATCGGCCGCTCGGATAAGCGCGTCGACGCTTTCCAGGGGTTTGGCGCCGGCGAAGTCGGCAAGCCGATGCAGGCGGTCGGCATGCCGGTCGAACGCGAGGAGCTCGACGTCCGGCATGTTGCGGTAGGCCTTGGCGTGCACGCCGCCCATACCGCCGGTCCCGATAATCCCAACCTTCATCGCTGGGGAGTCTACTGGCTCGTGAGAGGGCGCTACTTGGGGGCGGCGGCGTTCGGCTTTGGGTGCTCAGGTTGGAACCTTTGAAAGTCCAGGTAGAGCGCGCCAACGATGAGCATGAATAACGCGCTGACGCCTACCGTTGCGATGACGCCCTGTGCCCGCATGCTCAAGCGACGCCCTCGGCGAAGCATCTCGGCCAAGGCGACCAGCATTTGCCCGCCGTCCAACGGGAAGATCGGGAGCAGGTTGAAGATGCCGAGCGAAATGCTAAGGATCGCGGCGGTTTGGACTACTTGGCCCAGGCCCTCGTTGGTGGCCTCGGCGGTTACCCTAACGATCGAGACAGGGCCGCCCACCTGATCCTTCAACTGGTTCCAATGGAGCGCGCTCTTAACTAGACCGACGACGGTGACGACCGGTACCAGGCAGGCTTCCCGCGTGGCGTCTCCGAACGGCATCGGCGTGTGGATCTGAGCCGTGATGGCGCCAATTTTGCCCTGAATCTCCTTCTTGTCCGAGAGGTCGAGCGTGGAGTCGAACACGGGCGTCGGCTCTTTGTCGCGCATTGGGGTCACGACAAGCTCGAGCCTCTTGCCGGCGCGCTCAACGTTGAAGTGAAGGGGTACCTCCGGGTGAGACCGGACAGCCTGGATGACTTGGAAGTAGTCGGTGATGTCCTGTCCGTCGACGGCGAGAATGCGGTCGTGCTCCTTCAGACCTGCGGCCGCCCCTCGACCCTGCGGATCGACATACGCCACCACCGGTTCATGGCTCAGACTCGCCTTGCCGACAACCATGTTGTAGGGCACCAGGATGACGAGTCCGGCGAGGACGCTGAACACCGGGCCCGCTGCCAGCACGACGAAGCGCTGCCAGGGTGGACGGCTAAAGAATCCGCCCGGCACTTGCGCCTCCCGACCCTGCTCCTCCGGCGTCATCCCGCGGATCCGAACGAAGCCGCCGATGGGGAGTGCCCGGACGGTGAAGTTGGTGACTTCGGCGAGGTAGGAGCCCTCGGGATCTCGCACGAGCTCTCCCGGCTCGCTGCACGCCTCGAGCATCTTCGGAAGCCCCTCGGGCATGGGGACCTCCAATTCGCCGCGCTCCCAAGCGTCGGCTTGTTGCTCGGTGAGCGGAATCTTGTACTTCCGACGGTAGTAGATGCCGAGGATCGGGCGGCCGAAGCCGACCGCGAACTCCTCGACCCCCATCCCGAACCAGCGGGCGAAGAGATAATGGCCAAGCTCGTGGGCAAATACGAGCACGGTGATCATCGCCAAAAAGACGATGACGACCTCGGCATAGAAAAGCAGGTGGGACATGGGCTACGTGGAGACTATCGGGCCAACTCCGCCATAACTTCACGAGCAACGCGCCGGACGTCAGCGTCGGCTTGCAGCAGGTTCTCCAGCGTTGGTTTCATCGACTCATGCCGTTCCATCGTACGCTCGACGGTTTCGGCGATCTGTAGAAATTGAACGCCGCCGGCGAGGAAAGCGTTCGCAGCAATTTCATTCGCCGCGTTGAACGCACAAGGCATCGTACCGCCAACATCCATCGCCTTTCGAGCGAGGCCTAGGGCCGGAAACGCGGTCTCGTCGATCGCCTCGAAGGTCAGTTCTGGCGAATCCAGCGGATTCCAGGGCTTGAGGGTGTTGGGCAGGCGGTCCGGGTAGCTCAGCGCGTAGAGGATCGGCAGACGCATATTTGGCCAGCCGAGCTGCCCGAGAACGCTGCCGTCCCGGAACTTGACGAATGAGTGGACGATGCTCTGGGGGTGGATGACCGCCTTGACGTTTGAAATGGGCACATCGAACAGCCAGCGTGCCTCGATGGTCTCGAGAGCCTTGTTCATGAGCGTCGCGGAGTCTATCGTGATCTTTCCTCCCATGCGCCAAGTCGGGTGATTCAGGGCCTCGTCAGCCGACACTTTGGCCATTTGGTCGCGGCTCCAGCCCCGGAAGGGGCCGCCGCTGGCGGTGATGATCAGCTCCTCGATCTGGTCGGTTCGGTAGCCCTGCAGGCACTGAAAGAGCGCGCTGTGCTCGCTGTCGATGGGGCGTAATTCGACTCCCGCCTCTCGAACCAAGGGCATGACGACCTCGCCGGCGGCAACCAGAACCTCTTTGCTTGCCAGGGCGATCGTCTTCCCGGCTTTAATCGCCTCGACCGTGGGCTGGAGGCCGATCACCCCGGCGACGCTGACAACGACGATGTCGGCATTCGGCACGGTCGCGGCCTCGACCAAACCTTCGACCCCGGATTCGTCGAAGAGCCAGGTTTTTGGGTTGCCGAACCTGGCTGCTTGCTCGGCAAGGAGCGCGCGGTTGGAGCGAGCCGCGAGGCCGACGATTTCGAAGCGATCCGGATACGCCGAAACGACGTCGAGGGTTTGGGTGCCGATGCTCCCCGTCGAGCCGAGTAGGACAATTCGCCTTCGGTCGACCACGCGGCGAGTCTACTTCGCCGAACCTCCACCCCCCACCCTCCATCCTCCAACTGCCATAATCTCGCTCATGCCCGCCGCCCTTGGAACCGACACGCGCTTTCGCCTTGGCGAAGCGCGGGCCAAGGAGCTGGCGGAGGCTTACGGCACGCCACTTTACGTGCTCGACGAGGGACACTTTCGCGCCCGAATCAAGCGGTACCGGGCCGCCGCCGAAGCGGCGCACCCGAACAGCGAGATCACGTTCGCCTGCAAAGCCAATTCGACGCTCGCGCTGCTGAAGATCGCCGACTCGGAGGGCTGCGAAATCGACGTCGCCAGCGAGGGCGAACTCCGGGCTGCGCTGCGCGCGGGCGTGCCGGCCAGCCGGTGCCACCTCCACGGTAACAACAAGCAGGAAGGCGAGCTCAGGTTCGCGATCGACTCCGGCATCGGCCAGATCGTGGCCGACCACTTTACCGAGCTCGAGACGCTGGCGACGATGCTCGAAGGGGACAAGACGAAGGTCGTGCTCCGGCTGGCGCCGGGCGTGGATCCCGTCACGCACGCGAAGATTTCCACCGGGCAGGCGGACACCAAGTTCGGCTTCAACATCGCGGACGGGAGCGCGGAGGCGGCCACCGTGCGATGTTTGGAGCTGGGACTGCCGCTCATCGGCTTCCACTGCCATGTGGGTTCGCAACTCCTGGATCCCGAGGCGCAGCGGGCGGGCGGCGAGCACTTAGCCGCGTTCGCCGGCCGGATGCTGAAGGAGCACGGCTTCAAGACCGAACACCTGAACGTCGGCGGCGGCCTGGGGGTCAAGTACACGGACGAGGACGAGCCGATGGCGGTAGAGGAGTTCTGCCGCTTGATCGTGGATGCGGTGCTGCCGCCGCTTCGAGCCGTTGGCCTCGATCCCGTCTTGGCCCAGGAGCCGGGACGCTCGCTGATCGCCGAAAGCGGCGTCACGCTCTACCGGATCGGCGTGATCAAGACGGTGCCGACAAAGGGTGCCGAGCACCGCACTTACGTGGCGGTCGACGGCGGGCTCAGCGATAATCCGCGGCCGGTGATGTACGGGAGCCGTTACACGGTGGAGCGGGTGGCCCACGGCGCCGCCGCCCCGGACTGGATTCCCGCCCGGCCCCAAGTCCCCGTCATGAGCCCGTCGGGCGACGGGATTGTGGTCACGATCAGTGGCAAGCACTGCGAAACGGACCGGCTGTTCGAGGACGTGGTGTTGCCGGCGGATACGCGCGAGGGCGATCTGCTTCAGGTTCTGTGCACGGGCGCGTACAACTCGAGCATGGCGAACAACTACAACCGGTATCCCCGGCCGGCGACGGCATTGATCCTCGAAAGTGGCGGCCACACCCTGATCCAGCGACGAGACACGTGGGACGAGATGGTTGCGCGCGAGGTCGTCCCGCCAGGTTTGGGTCGATGATCGGCGACATTAACCCGACGCGGGTGATCGCCCAGATCATCGTCATCTTCTTTGGTATTGGGCTTCACGAGTTCGCGCACTGCAAGTTCGCCGACCTGGCGGGAGATCCGACGCCCAGCTACTACGGGCGGGTGACCCTAAACCTGTTCAGGCACTTCGACCCGGTGGGAGCGGTCTTCATCCTTATCACGATCCTGAGCGGGTGGGGCATCGGATGGGGTCGCCCGGCGCCAATGAACCCGAACAAGATGCGGAATCCACGTTGGGATTGGTTCATCGCCGTCATCGCGGGCCCACTCTGTAACGTTCTTCAGGCCGTGGTATACGCCGTGGCGCTTCGACTCGCCATTGGCATGGGTGCGTTCAGAGACGTGGATCCTGCGAGCAATTTTCTCTTTCTAGTTCTGTTCCTGGGAGTCTTAACCAACCTCGCACTCGCGACGTTCAATATGATTCCGCTCGGCCCGTTGGACGGAAAGTGGTTGCTCGGGATCCTGCTCCCGGAGCGGTTGAGATATAGCTGGTTCAAGCTCAATGACCAATTCGGATTTCTGGTTCTGTTCGCACTCATCTTCCTGTTTCCCGGCGCGCTGAGTCGGATCATGTCGGGTCCGATCACCGCCGCATTCATGGTCCTCATGGGGATGCACGCCTGATGGCATCTCAAACCCCCGCACGCACCATCCTCTCCGGCATGCGGAGCACCAATCCGAGGCTGCACATCGGCAACTATGAGGGCGCCCTCCGGAACTGGGTGAAGCTCCAGGACGAGTACAAGATGTTCTCGATGGTCGCGGATTGGCACGCGCTGACCACCCATTTCGAGGATCCCGGCGACATCGGCCGCAACTCCCGCGAGATCGCCAAGGACTTCATCGCCGGCGGTATCGACCCCGGTCGCTCGGCCATCTTCGTGCAGTCCCACGTCAAGGAGCACGCCGAGCTCTACCTGCTGTTCAGCATGGTCACGCCTCTGGGGTGGCTCGAGCGGGTGCCCACCTTCAAGGAGAAGAAGGCCGAGCTCCAAGCCGACTCAGTCCCGTTCGGGCTGCTCGGCTACCCGGTGCTGCAGGCGGCGGACATTCTCCTTTACAAGCCGTATGGCGTCCCGGTTGGCAAGGACCAGGCGCCGCACCTGGAGGCATCCCGGGAGATCGGCCGCCGCTTCAACCACCTCTACAAGCCGGTCTTCCCGGAGTTTGTGAACATCATCGGCGACGTGGCCATCCTCCCCGGGTTGGACATGCGCAAGATGTCCAAGAGCTACGACAACTGCATCTACCTCAACGAATCGCCGGACGAAACCGCCGCGAAGATCCAAAAGGCGTTCACCACCCCGACCAAGATCAAGCTCACCGATCCAGGCGTTCCCGAGGGGTGCGCCGTGTGCCAGTACCTGAAGCTCTACTCCACCAACTGGGAGACCCAGTGGGACGAGGACCGCAAGGGGTTGAGGGGCTGCAGCCAAAACAAGCGGGAGTGCATCGAGGCGGTCAACGAGTTCCTGCGGCCGATGCGGGAGAAGCGCGCTTCGATCAGCGACGGCGACATCGAGTCGATTCTGGAGGACGGCGCCCGCCAAGCCCGTGAGGTGGCCGCGGCCACGATCGCGGAGGTTCGGGAAGCCATGACCGTTTACTAATGCTCTCCGAAATCCGCGCCATCTACTTCGACCTGGACGACACCCTCTGCGGCTATTGGGACGCATGCAAGCAGGGGCTGCGCGAGACGTTCGACTTGGTTCCGGTTGAAGGAGCCGCGCCCGCTCAGGTGATGGACGCCTGGGCGCGGGCTTTCCGCGAGTTCTGCCCCAACCTGCGCGACCTCGGCTTCTACGAGAAGTATCTGGTCGAGGGCGGCCACACTCGCCTCGAGCAGATGCGCCGGACGCTGGGCTTGCTCGAAGTTGAAGACGAAGCCCTCGCCCTTCGATTGAGCGACACGTACTTAGAGCGCCGGCACGACGCTCTGAAGCTCTTCCCCGAGGCACGCGAAGTGCTGGATGCCTTGCGAGCGCGCTACCCCTTGGGGCTGATCACGAACGGGCCGGCGGACGTTCAGCGCGAGGAGATCCGGCTGCTGGAGATCGGCGACTGCTTCGTGAACGTGTTCATCGAGGGTGAACTCGGTTTCGGCAAGCCTGAGCCCGAAGTTTTCCGGCAGGCGGCGTCAGCGGTCGGGTTCGGGCCAAGCGAACTGTTGTTCGTGGGCAATAGCTACCGGCACGATATCAAGCCCGCGATCAAGGCGGGTTGGAAGACGGCGTGGATTCGGCGGGACTCGGACGTCCCGCCAAGCTCCTCGGGGGCCCGGTCGGCACCCGAGGTGCTGCCAGAGGGAGCGCCGGCCCCGACGCTGGAGCTGGGTTCGCTCAGCGAGCTGTTGCAGCATCTCGTCTAATGCCCCGGAGCAAACCCGATCGACCGGTCCTGAATGGATGCGGAGCGGCCGAGCACCGAAGCTGAAGCGGTAGGCGGCGACCGCACAAACTCACCCTGCACCCCTTGCACCTTGAGGTGCCCGTCCGGCTGCAGCTCCATGAAGGCGAAGAGCGGCGCCGTATACGGGTGCATGCCGTTGAACCAGAAGTAGCTCGCCGAGTTCACGCAATAGAAGGGGGTCTCGTCCACGTGCTCGAGCCGGTCCACGTGCAGGTGGCCGAACATGGACAGAGCGACCGCGCCGGCCGGATTGGCCTTGCCCGCAGCGGCGATGACATCGAGCACCTCCCGCTGCTCGGGCGGAACGGCTTGGCCCAGCTCCGCAAAGCCTAGCGGCTGATGCGAGATCAGGATCACCGGCTCTCGCGAAGCCCGAACCTCCTTGTCCAGCCAGACGAGCTGCTCAGGATCGGCCCAGTTGCAGGAGGCGCCATCGGCGAAGTAGTTGCCGTTGGCGTAGCTGTTCAGCTTGCCGTACTTCTTGAAGTGGTTCAGGTCAAGGACGACGAAGCGGTAGCCGCCGATGACCTGGGAATAGTAACGGCCAGGCATACCGAACGCGAACGTCGCGGTCGCCTTGTCGCACTTGTCCATGTCGTGGTTGCCGAGCACACCGAGCCTGCGTCCCCGGATCGACCGCCACAGGTCGAGGCACCGTTTCGCACCCGGGTCGGAATAGCAGAAGTCGCCCATTTGGAGCACCGCGTCGTGGTCATGTCGCGCCCGCACGCCCGCGACGAATGCCTCGAACCTGGACAGCGCGTCGGGTGCGAGGCCGTGGTGGAGATCCGCGAGGACGGCAAGCTTGACCGTTCGATCCGGCCAGTTCGGCCCGGTTCGAAGCGGAATCAGCCGGCTGAACGCGACGGCTGCGGAGCCGGAGAGGAACTCGCGGCGGGAGAGCATGGTTGGATTCTGGCCCACGTCAGTACACTCGCGGGGTGCTCTTCACTTCGCTCGTATGCCTCGCCGCCATGAGCCCTCAAAGAACCTACTGCAACCCGGTGAACCTGGACTACGGCTACACGCCGATTCCCGACTTCGCGGCTCAGGGCAAGCACCGGGCGACCGCCGACCCCGCGATCGTCATGTTCAAGGGCGACTACTACCTCTTCTCCACCAACCAGTGGGGCTACTGGTGGTCGGAGGACATGCTCAACTGGCACTTCGTGCCCCGGCGGTTTCTCAAGCCCGAAAACAAGACCTACGACGAGCTCTGCGCGCCCGCAATTTGGGTTCAGGATGGCGCGCTATACGTGATCGGCTCGAGCTACACCAAGCAGTTCGCGATCTGGAAGAGCATGAACCCGCGGGTCGACGACTGGACAATCGCGAAAGACAACTTCTCAGTCGGGGCGTGGGACCCGGCGTTCTTCCTCGACGACGACGGGCGGCTGTATCTGTACCATGGCTCCAGCAACACGTTCCCGCTCTACGGGTGGGAGATCGATCCGAAGACCCTGGACCCGATCGGCAAGCACTACTCGCTCGTCAAGCTCCACGACGACGTTCACGGCTGGGAGCGGTTCGGCGAGGCCAACGACAACACCTTCCTCAAGCCGTTCATCGAAGGCTCCTGGATGACCAAGCACAACGGCAAGTACTACCTTCAATACGGCGCGCCGGGAACCGAATTCAGCGGCTACGGAGACGGCGTGTACGTCGCGTCCAAACCGATGGGACCGTTCACGTATCAGGCCCACAACCCGTTCTCATCCAAGCCGGGCGGCTTTGCGCGGGGCGCCGGACACGGGGCCACCTATCAGGACCGGTTCGGCAACTGGTGGCACGTGTCCACCATCGCGATCGGGGTGAAGAATAACTTCGAGCGGCGCATCGGGATCTGGCCGGCCGGCTTCGATAGCGACGACGTCATGTACTGCGACCAGGCCTACGGCGACTATCCGACCTACCTGCCGGATGGCCGCGAGGATCACTTGAAGAGCCGCTTCACCGGCTGGATGCTGCTGAACTACAACAAGCCGGTTCGGGTTTCTTCGACGCTGGGCGGGCACGCGCCGAACTTTGCGGTGGATGAGAGCATCAAGACCTACTGGTCGGCGGCGACCGGCGACAAGGGCGAGTGGTTCGAAAGCGATCTCGGGGCGCCGAGCGACGTGTACGCCCTGCAGATCAACTTCGCGGACCAGGATGCCGAATTCCTCGGCAAGCAGCCGGGGCTCTACGAGCAGTACGTGGTCGAGTCCTCACTCGACGGCGAGCACTGGGCGCCGCTGATTGACAAGCGGGGGTCCAAGGTGGACGCCCCGCACGAATACATCGAGCTGGCTTCGCCGGTGCGAGCGCGCTACTTGAGGATGACGAACTATCACGTGCCCTCCGGCAAATTCGCCCTGAGCGGGTTCCGTGTGTTCGGCAAAGGGAACGGCGCGGCGCCCAAGCAGGTGCAGCACTTCGTGGTGCTGCGTGGGGAGTCCGAACGCCGCAACGCGTGGCTGAAGTGGCAGGCTTCCGACGACGCCACCGGCTACGTGATCTATGCGGGAGTCGCGCCGGACAAGCTCTACAGCTCGGTGATGGTTTACGACGCGAACGAATACTACTTCCGGGCGATGACCAAGAATCTGCCCTACTACTTCCGCATCGAGGCGTTCAACGAGAACGGGATTTCAGCGCGGAGTGAAGTGTTCGAGGCCAAATAGCTACTTGCGCTTGTCCTTCTTGCCGGGAACGGATTTGGGCGCCGCGGCCGCGCGGCTGGCGGCGTTGTCCGCCTGCTTGGCCTTGTACTTGTCGCCTGTGCCAGACGAGTTCTTCTTCGGTTTTTTGTCTCCCATAGGCCGAGTATAGCTGTGGGAGCTACAGCCCCCTCTGCGCCATCTCGATCGCCTTCAGGCTGGCCCGCGCCTTATTGCAGCTTTCCCGGTACTCGTAGCCGGGATCGGAGTCGTAGACGACGCCACCGCCGGCCTGAATATACGCCTTGCCGTCCTTGACCAGCATGGTGCGGAGGGCGATGCACGTGTCCATGTTCCCGGAGCTCGAAATGAAGCCGACCGCACCGGCGTAGCTGCCGCGGCGGGTGCCCTCCAGCTCGTCGATGATCTCCATCGCCCGGACCTTCGGAGCGCCGGTGGTGGTGCCGGCGGGGAAACACGCCCGCAGCAGATCGTAGGCGTCCAGGTCGTCCCGCAGCTCGCCGGTCACGTCGCTCACGATGTGCATCACGTGCGAGTAGCGCTCCAGCACCATGAGGTCGTTCACCTTGACCGTCCCGTACTTGCAAACCCGGCCGACGTCGTTGCGCCCCAGATCGACGAGCATGACGTGCTCGGCCCGCTCCTTCTCGTCGGCGAGCAATTCCTCGCCGAGGCGGCGATCTTCCTCGGGGGTGGAGCCGCGCCAGCGGGTGCCGGCGATCGGCCGCACGTGCGCCAAGCCGTCGTGAAGCGAAACCAACAGCTCGGGCGAGGCGCCGACCACGTCGAACTCGATGAACCGGAGGAGGAACATGTAGGGCGACGGATTGATCGACCGGAGCGCACGGTAGAGGGTGAGCGGATGGGCATCCAGCTTCGAACAGAAGCGCTGGGCGGGGACCATTTGAACCCCGTCGCCCTGGGTGATGTAGGCGATCATCCGGCGCACCATCTCCTCGAACTGCTCCTGGGTGACGTTCGTCTCGACGGGGTGCACGGGAAAGCTGCCGGTTGGTAGGGGTGGGAGCGGGCCCTGTAGCCGCTCGGCGACCCGGTCGACTTCCGCCTGGGCGGCGGTCTGGGACGCAGTGTCCGGCGCCGCCGGCGCCATGATCTTGATCGTGTTCTTGGCGTGGTCGAAAGCGACGACGGTGGAGGTGAGCATCATCGCCATGTCGTCGACGTTAAGGTCGTCCTCGGTGGAGTCGGGCAGACGCTCGAAATACCGAACGATGTCGTAGGCAAGCATGCCGACGGCGCCCCCGGCGAAGGGAGGAAGGCCCGGCTCGGAGATGGGAACGGGCGGGCCGAGTTCCTCCTTGAGGAGGTCGAGGGGATCCTGGTCCGCGTCGAGCACTCCAAAGGTGGTGTCGCCGGGGACGTCGCGCATGATGCGGCCGTTCTTGGTTCGAAGCACGACTCGCGGCCGAACGCCTAGGAGCGAGTAGCGGCCAACCTGTTCCCCGCCGGTCACGCTTTCGAGGAGGAACGAGTAAGGCTCGTCGTGGGCAAGCTTCCAGTAGGCGCTGACGGGGGTTTCGACGTCGGCGAGAAGCTCTCGAATCACCCAAACCGGCGCGCCGGTTTGGGTCGTAACGGCGGGCGGCGTTGGGTTTGGCATGATGCTATTTTGCGAGATGGCGGGCCGGCGATGGGTGGACTGTTGATTGTCACTTGATGATGTCGTAACCGCGGAGCAGGCTCGCATCATACATAACGTCGCCGCGCAGGGTCAGCCAGAGCATGCGACCGCCCAGGTGATCCCGCAAGGACTGTGCTCGCTCGCCGAGTTCGGGCGCCTTGAACCAAACATCGCCGCCGACGGTGAAATCCATGTTGTTCTTGTGGAGCAACACAAGCAGGTGGTAAAGGGTGTCGTAGTCCTTTAGCTGTGCCATCAGCCAGCGTGAGAAGTCCCGCGGCCGATCTGCCTTTGAAGTCATCTGATCGAGCACATCCCGGTAGTTCCTGACCGTTTGCAGGTTCCGATTCGCCCATGCGACCGTCTCGCCGTAGACCCGCAGTGCCTCCTCGACCAAGTCCTTGACGCTGGATCCTTGCGTCAATTGGTGATCGGCCAATATCAGAAGGTAATACATCGTCGAGTTTGTAACCCGCCGAAGCGAGCGATAGCGGCGTGTCGCGATTGGCCGTTGAACCTGCGTTTCCAGAAGCTCCGTACGTAGCGCGCGGCAGATCGTCAGAGCCTCTTGCAAGTGAACGATATCGTGAGTCACGTCATACCTATTTCGATGCAATATGGCGCGCCAGAGTTGGAAATCGAACTCGACTTCCGTGCAGTCCGTTGCAAGCTCGATCTGGATGCGATGCTTGGAATCACTCCAGATCGCCCTGGCGGCATCCAACGATGACATTGCGGCATCGATGTTCTCGATCGAAAGCTTTGTTTGCTCCTTTCCAATCAAGTAGCTCGACTCGACCAGCCTGATGACCATGTAGCTCTTTCGGTAGTGAGCCCAAAAGCGAATAACCGGAAAGTCTGACTTGGTGAGCTCATCGAAAATTGCGCTCGCTATGTCGGGAAAACGTGGGCGCTCGGTGAAGTAGCACATCGTGATGGCTCTTTCGAACCGAGCAGCCTCAAGCAGCTCACGCAAGAACTTTTGCTCGTCCTTTCTGCGGCGGTCAAGCGCCTTGCCCCGCTTCCCGGCGGATAGGTTCTCTGTCCGCTCGTCAAATGAAGCGAGCTCCTTGGCGACTTGGAAACAGAGCTCGTGCACGATTCTCAGGGCGTTGCCAAAACGACCGAATCTGCGCTGCTGGTACACCGATCTGAAGTCGTCGGCCACGTGACGAAGAGATGGCGGGGCAAGCTTGAAATAGTTGCCCTTGATGTCGTAGTTCTGGTGAAACACGCCGAAGGGGACCTGGTAACCCGAGTTGTGTTCCTGCCAGGTGTCATAGATCATCTGCATCAGGTCATCCGCTGATCCAAGTTGCGACCCGAGGTTGCGCAGCAGGTCCTTGACGTGCTGAGGGACGCTTCCCTTATAGGACACCTTGTGGCTCTGCTCGGCCCACGCATCCTCTAGAACGGTTCGAATCTGAAGCTCGAACTGGAATTGTCGCGGGCTGTGCTCGGTGCGCAGCGTCGCCAAGATTGTTCGCTGAACCGACGCATACCCCGAGGGATCACGGACGATATCGACTTGGAGATTGTCAAGGATTTCTTCTATCTTCAGTTGGGACATATCCTCGTCCTCAACCGGAGGCTTCGGTTCTGGCTCGTCAGGCTTGGCAAGCCTCTTAGCCTCCAAAAAAGATAGATGCTCCACGTCTCGAATGAATTGCGGACTTGAGTAAAGGTAATTGAGGGGAGGGTTAAAGAACTTCCATCGACCCTTGTTCTTAGCGACGTGCAGCGACTCGATCTGCGATACGTTTGAGAGATTCAGCCCTAACCTGATGATCGTATTGATTGCTCGGAGGACGCGGATCTTGTGAAATTGGCTCTCGACCACGACCCGCAGCCCGATGAGATCCTCGTACCCCTTAGCCGATGTTGCCTGATGCAGACTGGAAAAACGGTCGAGCGAGAGGCCCTTACGCTCGAGAGAATCGTCAGTTTTGACGCGCCCCTTGATCGTGTAGACACCAAAATGCTCGATCGCGTCCTCGCTGACCGTGCTATCCGCGAAGAGCCGCGACAGCTCCCGCTTAAGCACGTCCAGGGCAACTTCAGCTTGCTTTCGTACGTCGTTGGAAGATAGCTTGCTCACGTGAGACGCGTATTTTAGCACCACGGGGATTCAAGGTGGTAATAAGGGGTTCAGGGATCCACATGCGACTCGATCCGTGGATCTCGTCGGTCCGCATCACGGGTCGCTGACCCGTGGCACGGTGGTGGAGGGCGAAATCTATAATCACCTCATGCCCGGGTTCACCACCCACACCGGTTCGATCGCCATCCTCGCCCAAGACAACGTGGACACCGACCGGATCATCCCGGCGCGGTACCTCACCCACGTTTCCAAGGCCGGGTACGGCGACTGGCTATTTCAAGACGTGCGCGGCCCCGAGTTCCCGCTCGACCAGCCGGCAGCCAAGGGCGCCACGATTCTCGTCGTCGGCACCAACTTCGGTTGCGGCTCCAGCCGAGAGCACGCGGTGTGGGCCATCCAGCAGGCCGGGTTTCAGGCGGTGGTCGCCCGGCACGACCCGGAAAGCCCCGGCTTTTCCGACATCTTTCGGCAGAACGGCGCCAACTGCGGCCTGCTGCTGGCCGAGCTCGACCCGTGCCAGCACCAGAAGCTGGTCGAAGCCGGGCAGGGGGCGACGGTGACGGTCGATCTGCGGGAGCAGAGCATCCAGTGCTCCGGCGGAGTGCTCGACTTCGAGATCAACCCGGCCACTCGCGATGCGCTGCTCCAGGGGCTCGACCTGATCGGGACGACGCTCGTGCTCGAAGACGCGATCAAGAAGTACGAGGAGCGCGACGACACGTTTGTTCCAACCCGGGAGGGGGTTTGAGGGACCCCCTCCTTCGCGGCGGCGAAGCCGGAGCCAGGTTCCCCTGCAAGCAGCGGCACCTGGTACTCCTGGTTCTCCTGGCGGCGGGCTGCGCGAAGCCGCCCGATGCCGCCAAGCCCGCCGAAAACCCGATAGAAAAGTCGACTAACCAAGACTACGCCGCACTCCGCCACTTCCCGCTCAAGGAGCTCATGCGGTCGGGGGTGAAGGTGAACGGCAAGGAGATTCCGGTCTGGGTGATGGATACCGAGGCCAAGCGGGCAGAGGGGTACATGTACCTTCGCCCGGAGGACGCGCCTGACGGCCACGGCATGATCTTTCTGTTCCCCGCCGTCGAGAAGGACTACACGACTCACGGCTTCTATATGGCCAATTGCCTGCTCGAGCTCGACATCGCCTTCATCGGTCCGGACAAGAAGGTGCTCAACGTTCAGCGCGGCAAGAAGCTCGATCCCACCAACCTCCCGGCGACCGGGCCCTACAAGTACGTGCTGGAGCTCAAGGCCGGCGAGGCGGCCAAATTCGGAGTCAAGGCCGGCGTGAAGGTCGACATCCCGAGCCACTTGGAAACGAAGGAATGAAATACGACATCCCCCAACCGGTCCGCACCGACGGCGACACCTCGTGGTTCACGGAGGCCCGCTTCGGCATGTTCATCCACTGGGGGCTCTACGCCCTGGCTGCGCGGCACGAGTGGGTCAAGAGCATCGAACGCATCTCCGATGCCGACTACCAAAAGTATTTCGAGCGGTTCGATCCCGATCTCTTCGATCCGGACGCCTGGGCCCAGGCGGCGGCGGACGCCGGGATGAAGTACTTCGTCATCACGACAAAGCACCACGAGGGCTTCTGCCTGTGGGACAGCAAGCTCACCGACTATAAGGCGACCAACACGCCGGCCGGCCGGGACCTGCTCCGCCCGATGGTGGAAGCGTTCCGCAAGCGCGGCATGCGGGTGGGCTTCTATCACTCCCTTCTCGACTGGCACCACGATCACTACACGATCGACCAACACCATCCGGCCCGCGATGGAGATGTAGCCGCGTTCGACAAGGGGCGCGATCTGAGCAAGTACACCGACTTCCTGCACGCGCAAACCCGCGAGCTGCTTACCGAGTTCGGGCGGGTCGACATCCTCTGGTACGACTTCTCGCCCGCAGCCTCGGACCGGTTTCCGGGCAAGGGGAAAAACGAGTGGCGAAGCGACGAGTTGATCAAGCTCGTGCGAAGCCTGCAGCCGAAGATCATCCTCGACGACCGGCTGGAAATCGACCAGGACCTGAAGACGCCGGAGCAATTCCAACCCGCGGGTTGGGTACAGGTGAACGGGAAACCGGTGGTTTGGGAAGCGTGCCAAACATTCAGCGGGAGCTGGGGCTACCATCGCGACGAGGCGAGCTGGAAGAGCGTCGACCTTCTCATCCGGATGCTCGTGGACACCGTCAGCAAAGGCGGCAACCTCTTGCTGAACGTCGGCCCCACCGGCCGCGGCGAATTCGACCATCGGGCGCTGGAGCGGCTGGCCGGCATCGGCCGCTGGATGCGGCGGCACGGGCGCAGCATCTACGGCT
The DNA here is from genome assembly GCA_035295605.1 of Fimbriimonadaceae bacterium. GTDB lineage: Bacteria > Armatimonadota > Fimbriimonadia > Fimbriimonadales > Fimbriimonadaceae > DAIDHV01. The sequence goes on from DATGIR010000523.1 coordinate 16,306, forward strand.
GCACGCAGGCGCCGAGCGATATGCACGCCCCGTCCGACGTCCGCTACACGTTCAACCCGGCCACCGAGCGGCTCTACGCCCATCTCTTCGCTTATCCGTTCCGGCACCTCTTCCTGCCTGGGCTCAAGGGCAAGGTCAAGTACGCGCAGCTCCTGAACGATGCGTCGGAGGTCAAGATTCTCGCCTCGGTGCCCGAGCACGGCTACGGGGCTGGGGTCGAGGGTCAATCCAAGCGCGACGCGATAACCCTGGAATTGCCGATACCCGGACCGAACGAGCCCGTCCCAGTGGTTGAGCTATTTCTCAAGTGACATAGCCGCCAAAGGGGTGCCAAAATATTGGAACCCCTCGGGGAGAGTGCCGAATGCAAAGATCGCCGTCGATTCTTCCGCTGCTCGTGCTGGCCGTCGCCGCGAACGCTGCCGCGTCATCCGACGACTGGCTCGCGACGCCGACCCGGGCCTACGCGGCGATGCCGCCGACCGCGGTGACGGACGGAAAGGTGAGCCGGGTTTCGTGGTCGCCGGACGGCGAGCATCTGCTGGTCGTAGAGCGGCCGATCACCACCTCGCGCGAACAGCTCCTGCGCTTCGACGGTTCGACGCCGGGCTTGGGCGGGCTCGAGCTCCTGGGTTGGGACCGGAAATTCCATCAGGTCAAGCGGCTCTGGAGCGCGGACGACCGGACCGCCACGATCGAGGCGATCGACTGGCTGAAAGGAACGGCTTCGGCGCTCATTACGGTGCGCTGGGTGGTGCGGGATGGGCCCCAGAGCGCCCAACGGCCGCTGTACGGACTGCTGGCGATGGACACGGGTTCCGGCAAGTTCCGGTGGGTTGCCGGCATGGAGCAGCTTGTTTCGCGGCCACACGTGGCGCCCTCGCCCACGCGGCCGGTGGCTGCGGTTGTGTTTGCCGACAACCCGGAGGTTGCCGAAGCGCAGCCCCAATCACTCGTCTTTTCGCTCTCCGCCGACGGTAACGACACGTCGAACGGCGTGCTCAAGGTCATCACCGCTGCGGTGGAGGCAGAAGTGATCACCTTGTCGCGGATCGTGATGGAGAGCCAACCGCTCATGGGCAATAACTTCTGGACCCTGGACGCCGGCGGGAACGTGGTCCATGCGATCAAGACGCCGAAGGAATTGAATCTTCCGCTCGTGTGGAATGCGGACGGCTCGGCTTGGTTCCTGATCGACACCGACCCGACTACGAAGAAGCCGGTACTGGCGCGACTGACGGATCAAGGGATGCTGGAGCCGACGTCCGAGCAGCAGTTCGTGGCGAAAGAGACGGAGCGTGAGCTGGATGTCGAGTCGACGAGCGCGACGGCCAAGCACGGGAAAACGACCGTCAACCATGAGAATCTATGGCTAGTCAGTTCAAAGCCCGTCGAGCACGGCGAGATGCTGCTCACCCCGAACGGCGAGTGGCCGGAGCTCTCGCCGACGAACTCCGGCGTCTTCTATGTCGACGGCGGCGTCGCGAAGGTGATGGAGCTGATTCCGTTGACCGCGAGGCAGCAGAAGTCCGCGCTCACCGAGCCGAAGACCGCCAGCGCGGTCAATTTCACGGGGACATTCCGGGTCTTGCTGGACGCGGCAGGCAGGCAGAAGTCCACGCCGCCCGAGTGACATTTCCCCGCCTCAACCCGTCGTTTCAGTAACGAGGAGGGTTTTCGTGGGAAGTAAGACTCGATTCCCGTCAGGTAGGGCCCTGGCGGCTTCGACAACAGTTGCGGCTTTGTGCCTGGTGGCGCCGTTCGGCGCGGCCAAGCCCCGGCTCGAATGGGTTCAAACCGCCAAGCACACGTATGTGCTCATGCCGCCGACGCTCGTCACCGACGCGGCGGTCCAATCGGCGGCGTGGTCGTCCGACGGCGGGTACTTGCTCGTCGCGGCATCGCGCACGGCGCCTACGCTCGAGAACATCTTCCACCCCTTGACGGGGCCGATGGCGCGCGACCCGGGCCAGGCGATCATGCTGGCCTACGACCACGCGACCCGCGCCGTCCGAAAGCTGTGGGAGTCGGACACCCTGAACGATTCGATCGAGCAGGTGGTTTGGTTGGAGCACTCAACCACCGCCTACGCGGTGATCGAGCAGCGCACCCCGGTGGAGCAAGGCACCGTCATCACCTACGGGCTGCTTTCGGTCGATGCCGCCTCCGGACGATTCGCCTGGGTGCCGGGAATGGAGCGGCTCGCGCAGCCGCCGACGCTGATCCCCTCGCCAAGGCAAGCGCAGGCGCTGGCGGTGTTCGACGACCAGCCGGCGCCGGAGGTCCTTCTTGCCGACGGCAGCCTTCGATCGCAGGCGACCGCAGCAACGCCCGTAGCCGCGGCGCCTGGAGCCGCACCGCCGATCCCCGATTACCGGCCGCTGGGCGCTTGGATCTTTCCCGGCGCCAACAACTTCTGGACCCTCCGCGAAGGCGCCGCGGTGGCCCATCGGATTCGTACGGGGCCGGCCCCGTT
>DATGIR010000524.1:0-6536 GCA_035295605.1 Fimbriimonadaceae bacterium
AGGCGGGAGGGCGAAGTCGGCTTCGACTTCGACGGTCTGCGAGCCGGCGAACATCTGCGAGGTTCCCGAGTAACAGTTGCCGTCGATCTTCAGGATGTCGGAAACCGAGCCGTGCCCGTTGACGCCGAGGTCCAACGACACCGCGTAGGCCGAGTAGCCATTGAAGAAAGGCACCGGGTCCGAAGCAATACCATTGGCGACGACTTGGAGCTGATAGAGGCCCCGCTGAAAGTTGGCGGGCACGCTCATCTCGGTGCTCACGAGCTGGCTGCCGGTTTGTACTCCGGTGCTGCTCCAGCCGAAGGTGCGGAGGTAGGAGACGTTGCCGCGCAGGTCGGTGAGGCGGGCGATCGGGAAGTTGGTGGCCATCTGCCAGTCGTCGCCGTAGCCGGCGCCTTCCGAGATGCCGTTGAAGAGGGTTCCGGTCAGGTGGAAGGAACCGTCGTGGTTCTGGGTTATCGCCTTGATGGCGGGCTTGCCGGCGGCGAGCTGGCTTCCGGCCGGCGTGTACACGTAGAGCTGCTGAGAGATTCCGGTTTGGAGAATCGTGCCGTCAGGCAGGTCCAGCAGGGTTTCGATGAACTCCGGGGCGTTGAAGTTGAAGCCGCCGGTCGGGCTCATCACCTGGGTAAACGAGTTGGACTGGTAGTCGTACTCATACCAGTAGCTGACGCTACCAAAGCCGGCGGTCGTCCCCAACGCGAGGAGGATCTTGCCGTTCGGCATCATGGCGGCGGGCGCGTCGACCTGGCCAAGGCTGTTCGGGAGGTCGGGGCCAAGGGTCCAGGTTCCGGGCTGGCTGGTCCCGCTGGGGGTGTAGATGGCGGAGTGGCTGGTCGCCCCGAAGTAGATGACCTTGCCGTTCGGCAGCAGGTAACCGCCGCCGAGCTCGCCGCCGTAGCCGTAGAGGTCGACCGGGCAGACTGCGTCGCGCACCCACTTGTTCAGGGAGGGGATGTAGCGCTCGGTGTTCGTGCCGAACGGGTCGATGGTGAGGATGCTCGAATCGGGGAGCTTGACCCAGGCGGACTCGTCCTGGCCGCCGAGGTTCGAAGGCCCGGCCGACCAGGTGTTCGTGCCGAGATCGAAAACGAGGGTGCCCGGCTCGCCGAAGACGGGGGCGGTGATCACGTTGCCGTTGGGGAGGATTTCGGAGTTGCCGTCCACCCAGTTCACGCCGGGCCCGGCGATGGGGGTCCACGTGTTGGCGACCGGGTCATAGTATTCCGACTTAGGCCCGCCGGTTCCATATTCGCCGCCGCCGCACACCACGCGGCCGTCCTTAACGGTCTGCGCGAAGAAATAGAGGCGCGTATCGTGCATCGGCGCGAGGGTCGTCCACGTTCCGTTCCAGTAGCGTCCCTTGGAGTCTGGCGTCAGCCGGTACCACGTCGAGTTGGCGTAGCCCTGGGCCATGACGGTGCCGTCGGAGAGGAGCATGGCGTAGCCGATGGCTTCTGGCGCGAGGTGGGTCAGGGGGGTCCAGGATCCGAACTGTGTGGTGGATGGGGGCGCGGCGAGGGTAGTGGCCAACGAGTTGGTTCCCGCCACGGCGGAGGAGGCAAGCGCACAGGCCAAAGAGAGCAAGGTGATGGTCATGAGTTTCCAGAACGATGGGGAGCGTAAGAGATTGAACCCCACGAAGCCGCCTATCCGGCCCAAGATGAAGACGTTCTCTCGAGCAAATTTCGTGCGACAGGATGGAGGATGGAGGATGGGGGATGGAGGATGGGGGATGGTGTGGCACCGGCTTTAGCCGGTGAGGTGAGAGAGGGTGGTTTACGCCCTCCACCGGTTCGCGTTGCTCACCGACTCCCCCCGGTGGGGGGAGAGAGGGTGGAGAATGGAGGTTGGAGAATGGAGGTTAGCGAATGGAGATAAGGAGAGAGGGGACGCGGGCGGCGAATAGCGGGCCGGCGGATTGGTTCACTGGCTCCGTGCGGGTTGAGCCGCTCTACAACGCACCGGCGCCGGCCCGGGTTGCGAGCGCCCATGTGGCGTTTCAGCCCGGAGCGCGAACGCACTGGCACACGCACCCGCTGGGGCAGACGCTCTACGTGGTTTCCGGGGTCGGGTGGGTTCAGCGCGAAGGCAGCCCCCGCGAGGAGATCCGGCAGGGGGACGTCGTTTGGTTCGCTCCGGGTGAGAAGCACTGGCACGGAGCGACGGCGACCTCCGCGATGACGCATGTCGCGATTCAGGAGCAGGTGGACGGGAGCGCGGCGGACTGGTTCGAGCCGGTGAGCGACGAACAGTTCGCCTCGGTGTAGCGATGCTGGTCACCTTGCTCCTCGCACTCAGGCTCGCGCCGCCGGCGTGGGCTCTGCTCCCGTTCACTCGGGCGGATGCCGTGAACCCGATTCTGACCCCGGGCTCGGGGGTTTTCGAGTGCCCGATCAGGCGAGAGTTGGTGCACTGGGAGGCGGACAATGTGTTCAACCCGGCGGCAGTGGTTTACCGGGGCAAGATCGAGCTGGTCTATCGGGCGGAGGACAAGAGCGGCGAAGGGATCGGCAACCACTGCTCGCGGCTCGGGCTGGCCAAGAGCTCGGATGGATTGCACTTTCGCCGTGAGCCCGTGCCGGTCTTCTATCCGGCGCTCGATTCGATCCGTCGTCTCGAGTGGCCGGGCGGGTGCGAGGATCCGCGCATCGTCGAGGCGCCGGACGGCAGGTTTGTCATGACCTACACGATGTGGGACCGGAAGACGGCGAGAATCGGCGTGGCGACGAGTCGGGATCTCCATCACTGGAAGAAAATCGGGTGCGTGTTCGAAGGGACTCCCTACCGAGACGTGTGGTCGAAGTCCGGTTCCATCGTTTGCGAGCGGCAAGGGGACCAAATGGTGGCGAGGAAGGTGGACGGCCGGTATTGGATGTATTGGGGGGATACGGACATGTTCATCGCCACCTCGCCGGACCTGATCCATTGGAAGCCGGCGGAGACGGGCGCCGCTCACCGCGCCGTCGTGCTCAAACGGCGCCTCGGCAAGTTCGACTCGAGCGTGTGCGAGCCCGGCCCTCCGGCGCTTTGGACCAAGCACGGCATCGTGCTGATCTACAACGGCAGAAGCGACCGGAACGGCGATCCGGATCTGGCAGAAGGAACATACGCAGCGGGAGAGGCGCTGTTCGATGGCAAGAATCCATCCAAGGTGATCGGCCGACTGGATACGTATTTCATGAAGCCCCAGCGAAGTTATGAGGTGAGCGGCCAGTACGCGGCAGGATGCGTGTTCGCCGAGGGGCTGGCACATTTCAAGAACCGATGGTTCCTGTATTACGGCTCGTCGGACTCGAGAATTTCGGTCGCGACCTTGAAATTGTAGACATACATCCACTATCCTGGGCCATGGACGTTTCAGAAGCCCTGCTCGAATCGTGGGATCGTCAATGCCGAATCGTCGTCTCCGTCGCCTCGCTCATCGACGAGGCTAACCGCCACGTAAAGCCTTCCGAGGACGGGTGGGGGCTCGACGCACACCTCGCGCACATGCACGGGGTGCGGAAGTATTTCCTTTCGCAGGTGGCGCCCGAGCAGGCGGCGCGGCTTACGAGCGCCTACGCGGATAAGGAGGGGACTCCGTTGCCGGAGCTGGATGCGATCAAGGCGTGCCTTGCCGCGAGCGGGAAGGCGGTGCGGGACGCGGTGAGCGAGGGTCTGAAACGAGGCGGCCCGATGAAGGGCGCCAACGTGGTGTACGACAACCCGGTGTTGTTCCTTGAGCACATGGTGTGGCACGACGGATGGCACGTGGGGCTGATTTTTCTCGGGCTGCGGCTTAACGGCCAGGAGCCACCGGAGGAGTGGGAAGAGCCGAACGTTTGGGGGCTTTGGCGCACCGAGACCTGGTGAACCCCGCTTCCCTTTCCAAGGCAGACGTGCGGCGCGCCCTGGTGCGGCATCATTTCGCGCCGTGCGCCACCCAGGAGGCGGCGTTCGAGCGGCTGCGGAGCATTCAATTCGACCCGATCGCGCCGGTGGGGTGCAACCACGACCTGGTGCTTCAAGCGCGGGTTAAGGGCTACAAGGTCGGGGCGTGGCAAAAGCTGGCGTACACGGACCGGCACATCTACGACGGGTGGGACAAGATGGCTTCGCTGGTGCCGTTCGAGGGCTGGCCGCTTCGACGGTACATCCATGAAGTCGGGCGGCGGTCGTTCGAGCAGAGGATCTTCCAGGACCACAAGGACGCGGTGGAGGTGGTGCTGCAGGAGCTTGCCGAGCGGGGGCCGCTGCTGCCGAAGGAGTTCGAGTTCCAGAAGCGGCGGGAAGAGTGGAAGGGTTCTTGGTTCGGACCGAGCGTAACCAAGCACACCCTTCGTGCGCTTTGGCACGCAGGGATGATCATGACGGCCGGCCGCAAGGGCGGGCAGCACGTGTACGACCTGACCGAGCGGATCGTCCCTCAGCGGCTGCGCGACGAGCCGCGGCTGGGGGCGGAAGACTCGATTCGCGAGCTCATTTTGGATCGGCACCGAGCGATGGGTATCGTGCGGCCCTCGGCGCCGGCCGAGGTGTGGTCGTCCTCCGTTTTGATGTACGACCGGAAGCCGGCGATCGCGGAGCTTGTGAAGCGGGGACTGATCGTACCGGTGGAGGTCGATGGAGTGAGGGCGCACGCGACTCCGGAGTTTCTTTCGCTTATGGGCGAGCCGTCGATTTCGCGGCGGGTGGTCTTCGTGGCGCCGTTGGATCAGTTTCTGTGGGATCGAAAGATGATCTCGCTTCTTTTCGGGTTCGACTACACGTGGGAAATCTACACGCCGTTGGCGAAGCGGCGTTGGGGTTACTACGTGCTGCCAGTGCTTTTCGGGGACGAGCTGGTAGCGCGAGCTGAATTCTGGAACCGGGGCGGGGTTCTGGAACTGCGGGAGTGGCACTTCGAGGAGCCGCAGCCGGGGAGATCGTTTTGGACGGCGTTGGAGAAGGCGGTCAAGGAGTTCATGGCGTACGGTTCCGCGACGCGGACGGCGGTGCGGGAGCACATCGATCCAAAGGTTCGAGACCTGTTTTTGGGGATTCCCGACACGGGTCGCTGACCCGCGGCACGTGAGCGGAGAGAGTTAGGGATGACGCGCAGGGCGTCGGCTACGCTTGATCAAATGAACGTCATTGCGTTTCTTGTTGCGGCACTTGCAGGTGTGCCGGGCAAGCAGGTGCTGAGCTTGGATGGGACGTGGAAGGTCACGCGGCTGGGCTTGGAGGCCAATGCGGAGACCGCGCTCGACACGGTGCAGCACAGCCGAGGCAAGACGATCGATGCCCGGGTTCCAGGCGAGATCCATCTGGATCTGATGCGCTCCGGGGAGATGCCCGACCCCTCGGTCGGCTCCAACTCGCGCAAGACGCGCTGGCCCGAGCGGTACTCCTGGTGGTACCACACGACGTTCCTGGCGCCGGAGGGGATCGAGCGGCAGGAGCGGCAGATGCTCGTCTTCGACGGGCTGATCTACGACGCCAAGGTGTATTTGAACGGTAAGCCGGTCGGGGGGAGCCAGAACGGGCTTGTGCCGAACCGGTTCGACGTCACCGGGTCGGTACGCCCGGGTGCGAACGACCTGATCGTTCGCCTGACAAGCGGATACGAGCTGATCGGCGAAGTAGACAAGGACTTCACCGGGCAGGGGCTCTACAAGAACCGGGAGAACTTCCCTGCCCGCGAGAAGCTGCGAGCGCCGCCGTACATGTCGGGCTGGGACTGGAACGACACGATGCCGAACATCGGGATTTGGAGGAGCGTGCGGCTGGAGGGGCAGAGCCGGGCGGCGTTGCGGCAGGTTCGGCTGGACACGAAGCTCGATGGGCGGCGGGCGTGGCTCGAGGGCGAGGCGACGATCGATAACCTTCGGGCCGGGTTGAAGACTCCCTGCGAGCTGAAACTGGAGCTGGCGCGGCCCAACGGCCCGCCGATCGCGTGGAAGCAGTCGTTGGTGCTGGGGATCGGTACGAGCCACGTCCCGGTCCGGATCGAGGTGCCAAGCCCCCAACTTTGGTGGCCCAACGAGATGGGCGAGCAGCCCCTGTACCGGTTGACCTCCAGGCTGGAATCGGAGGGTGCGGAGGTGGATTCGAAGAGCCAGACGCTGGGACTGCGAACGATTCAACTCGACCAGAGTCCGCGGCCGGGCGGCTCCAACTTCCGGTTTCTGGTTAACGGGAAGGAACTGTTCTGCAAGGGCGGCAACTGGGCGCCGGGCGACGAGTTTCCGGTGCGGATGACGAACGAGCGGTACGAACACTTCGTTAGGGCCGCCAAGGACGCCCACTTCAACATGCTGCGCGTGAACGGAGTGGGCTACTACGAGGGCGACGCGTTCTACGACGCGTGCGACCGGGCGGGGATTTTGCTGTGGCAGGAGTTCGCCTACTCGTGCACGACCTACGACGATTCGAGCCCAGCGTTCATGACGGAAGCGCGAAGGGAGGCCGAAGAGTTCGTCAGCCGCGTCGGCGGCCATCCGAGCCTCGCGATGTGGTGCGGCTGCAACGAGTGCCTTTGGATGTACGCGGGCCCGAAGAACCCGGCGCCGACC
>DATGIR010000525.1:0-6674 GCA_035295605.1 Fimbriimonadaceae bacterium
CGGCGGGAGCTCGCGGGATGAGAACTGGATTCCCTGCGCCGGTCCACCGAACCCCTGAGCGCCCAGGACGGTGGTCTCCTTCCTGCCCGAGCGCATGAGCACCGGGTTTTGGCAACGCAGATCGAAGTTGCCCTTGACCGGCTTGTCGCCGGTGTTCGTGATGCGATAGCGCAGGACGGTTAGTGGAAGCGAGGAGTCGTCGGTCTCGAGGGGAGCGAACGGCGAGAACGCCTCAAGCTCGACGTGAAGCGGAGCGCCGGGCGTGGAGTACCTTACGGTTCCCACCGGATACCGACCGTGGAAGGTGACGCTCTCCCACCCGGACCTGTCCATGCCGACCGTCGGGCCATCTTCGACGCGCAGCTTCACGCCGATCTCGAACGGGCTCTTCGGCTTCGGAGGATCGAGGTATGCGGCCCCGCCGCCGGAATCGACCTGGTCGCCCTTGTATGGGAAGCGCCCTTCGTACACGCCGAAGATGCCGTAGTTGAAGACGTCCCAATGCCACAGGCGGCCGTCACCCGAGAGGTACACGAGCCCACAGCCGATCCCGCCCACCGGCATCCCGATGTGTTCGAGGGCCAGGCCCGTGTAAAGCTTGGGGGCGCCGCGCGCGGTTAACGACTCGATCCACTCCAGGCTCAGCTTCTTGTCGGTCGGAATCGGCCACTCGGCTTGCTCATACGGCCCGGCAAACGCCCACCGCGGCGCTGCCGCACCAGCTGCGGTTACGCCGGCCATTTTGAGAATCGTGCGACGCGGGAAGGAGTGATTACTCACGCGTGGAGTTTAACCGCGTGGCGAGTGGGGAGTGGAGGGTGGAGAGTGGAGAGTGGAGAGTGGTGAGTGGAGTCCGCGGGCTCCTCACGGGGTTGCTAACCTCGGGCAGGGACGCCCTCAAACAACGCAACCCCGGGTGTTCGGAGACCAAGCGGACTGCGAAGAATAGGCCCGAGGGAGCGAGAAGACCCTCTCGGCTTCCTGACAACCCTGACAGTCCTGACAGTCCTGACGTCCCTGACGCCGCGCTCTATGTGGGCTACTCCGTTCGGAGAGCAACGATCGGGTCGAGTTGCGACGCCGAAAACGCCGGATAGAACCCAAACACCATCCCAATCCCGGCGCTAAAGCCCGCGGCCGCGATCGCCGCCGGAATCGGGAACGGGGCTGAGAGCCCCTCCGCCGTCGGCCAATGCTTCATCACGGTGAAGATCGTCACCGCCTGGCCCATTCCCCACGCGATGCCCATCCCGATCAAGCCGCCGACCAGCGAAAGCGTCCCCGCCTCGACCAGAAACTGGGTGAGAATCGCCGTCTGCCGTGCGCCAAGCGCCTTCCGCAGTCCGATCTCCTTCGTGCGCTCGGTCACGCTCACCAGCATGATGTTCATGATGCCGATGCCGCCCACCAGCAACGAGAGTGCCGCCACCGCGGCTAGAATCGCCCCCGCCGTTGTCGAGAGCCCCGTGAAGACTTTGCTGATCGACTGGTTCGAGTCCACCCGGTACACGGTGCGGTTGCCGGAGCGCGCCATCATCGCCTCCCACACCGCCTCCATCGCGTCCTCGTCCTTCACGCCCGGCTTGGCGCGAAGGTAGATCACGTCCAGCTTGTTCCCGCCGAGCCATTTCATCTGCGCGGTCGTAATCGGCAGCAAGAGAATCCGCCCGGTGTTGTCGCCCAAGAAGTTCTTTCGCTCGATGATCCCCACGATCTGAAGGGTGATTCCGTTCAACTGGACGAGCTTGCCGAGCGCATCGGCGTTTCCCTTCGCCGCCGCAGCCTTGGCCTCCGGCGAATCCGGGTCCTGCTTTCCGCTCGTCGCTCCCTGCTGGGGGAAGAGGCGGTCACGCACATCTTCGCCGATCAGGCACACGCTGGCGCGTTGGGCCACGTCCTCCGGCGTCAACCCCCGGCCCGCGACAAGAGTGAACCGGTTCAGAATCTGGAAGTTGCCGTCCACCGCGTGGATCTGGGGGTTGTCCATCGAGTTCGCCCCCAGCACCACCTTTTGCGAAGGCACCGACATTTCGCCGCTCGCAAGGTCCACCGAACTCACCCGGTTCAGCAGGTACTGCATGTCGTCGGTGGTCAGCTTGTCGATGCCGCCGCTGTTTTGCCCCCGCATCTTGGCGAACGGGTCATAGAAGAGGAACACGGTGTCCGTGCCCAGACTCTGAAACTGCGCGTCGAGGTACGCCTTGAACCCGTTCGAAACCAGCACGATCAGCGTCACGCTCATCACGCCGATGATCACGCCGAACATCGTGAGGAAGGCGCGCAGCTTGTGCTGGCGCAGCATCTCCAAGGCGATGACGACGCTTTGAAGGATGTTCAATCGCCGCCGCCCGCCATCATCGCGCCCTGGCGCTTGGGTCCCGAGTAGTCGGGTCGCAGGAGCTTGTCGCCCTCCTTGACGCCGGATCTCAGCGCGATGTTCGTGGCCGTCTTGAGCCCGATCACCACCGTGCGCCGCTCTGGAACGGCCTTGCCTTGCACCTTCTTGCCCGTGTCCAGGTTGACGTAGTCGCCCTTGGCATCGTGACCCACATACTCGATCGGCACGTTCAGCGCATTCTTCTCGCTGGCGAGGATGAAGGTGCACTTGGTCGACATGCCCGAGCGCACCGCGATCGGCGGGTTCACGAGCTTCACCTCGACCTTGTACTTGACCACCGTGTCGGCGGTCGACGTGCCGCTCGCGGTTTGCCCGTTGATGTCGGCGTTATCCAAGGCGATGCTCGTCGGAGAAATCTTGCTGATCGTGCCGTGAAGCGGCAGGTCCGGCAGCGCGTCGATCGCCACGTCGACGGGCATTCCAATGTTCATGCGCGCGGCGTCGATCTCGTTGACGTCGAGCTGCACCTTCATGGCGGACCGATCTTCGATCCGCACGATCGGCGAGCCGCTGCTGAAGCCGCTGATGCTGGTCACCAGTTCGCCCACCCGGATGTCCTTCTTGGTCACCAGCCCGTCGATCGGCGCCAATATCTTTGTTTCGCCGAGGTTCCGCTCGCCGTCTGCGAGCGCGGCGGTGAGCTGGCGAACAGTTGCCCAATTCTGGTCGATCCCCTTCTTCATCGCCGCCACGTCGCGGAGAGCCACAATCGCCTTGTCCCGGTCCGCCACCGCAGAACGGTACGCATCGCGCTTGATCTTGTCCTGAATCGCATTGGCCACCGCGGTGTCGACCCCGGCTTGGGCCTGCTTGATCGCCTGGTCCGCCTTGGCTATCTCTTGGGTGAAGCCGGCGACGATCGTGTCGTAGTTGTCTTTTGCCGTCTGCAGGCGCGTGTGGGCCAACTCCACGGCCAGCTGAGCGTCCTCTACCTGCTTCTTGCTCACATACCCCTTGCCGAGCAGCGCTTGGTCGCGGTTGAGCTCCGCCTCGGCATTCGCCACATTGGACTTGGCTTCGTCGATCGAGCTTTGTGCGGCGATCCGCTGGCTCGGCTCGGCGCTGTTGAGCAGCCGGTCCCTCTCGCGTTGGGCGGTGGCAAGGGCGGTGCGGGCTTGAGCGATGTTGGCGCGGGTCAGCTCGGGTTGGGCCTTAAGCTCCTCCTCCGACTGGGTCAGCCTTGCCCTGGCAGACGCCAAATCCGACCGTGCCGTGAGCGTTCGTTGTTCCATCTCGATCTGTGAGCGCTGCACCGCACTTCGTGCTCCGTCGGCTTGGGAGCGCGTTTGGTCAACTGCAAGCTGGGTTTCGCGCGGGTCGATAATCGCTACGAGCTGGCCCGCCTTAACCTTGTCGCCGACCTCGACGTACAGCGTCTTCAGCCGCCCGGACACGAGGCTCTTGAGCTCGACTACGTTGTTGGCGTTCAAGGTTCCGGTTTCGACCACTTGAACCCGAAGATCGCTCTTGACGACGGTCGCAGAGCCGGAATCGGAGGCCGGAGGCTTGGGAGCAAGCCCCTTCAGGGCAAACGCGCCGATGCCGCAAACGAGGAGCACGAGCACAACACATCCAACAGGCAAATACTTTTTCATTGCGGGTCCAACACCGGCACGCCTTAGTTTGTCAACGTTGGCGGAAACTTGGCACGAGCGATGATTTCGAACCTGTATACGGATTCGCTAGGGGTTCGGGGTTCCCGGTCCCCGATCTCCGATCACTGATCACCGTTCGAGGTACACTTTCGCGTCTAACGCCGCCAATGCGGCGGACCACTGCGTTTTATGGCCACCTACCGAGGAAGAAAGAACGATATTTGCCGCACCGTGGGCTTCAACATCTGGGGTCAGCCCAAGTGCCCCAGCACGAAGCGACCGTACCCAACCGGTCAGCACGGCCCGAACCTGAAGGAGCGGCGCCAGTCCGAGTACGGCGAGCAGCTCCTGGCCAAGCAGACCATCCGGCGCTACTACAACATGCTGGAGCGGCAGTTCTCCAACACCTTCGCCAAGGCCCAGCGGATGAGCGGCAACACGAGCCTCAACTTCCTTCGGTTGCTGGAGCTTCGGCTAAGCACCGCGGTTTGGCGGCTCGGCTATGCGCGAACGATTTTCCAGGCTCGCCAGTTCGTGAGCCACGGCCACGTCACCGTCAATGGCCGCGTGGTCAATATCTCGAGCTACCAACTGAAGGTCGGTGACGTGGTCGGGGTCCGCGACCGCGAGGCCAGCCGCCGCATCGCGCGGAGCAACCACTACGAGGGCGCTCCGGTGCCGGCGTACATGGAAGCCGAGGTGCCGAGCTACTCGGGCAAGATCATCGCCCTGCCGGAGCGAGAGGACTTTCCCAAGTTCTTCCAGGAGCAGCAGGTCGTCGAGTTCTACGCCCGCTAAGCGCCACGCAACCCTCTCAAATACTCGACCACCGCGCCCCGATCCGACTCCCAGCGCTCGTGCATCAACTGCACGAGCGCCGAGCCGACCACCGCGCCGTCCGCCACCCGGCACACCATCTTCACGTGCTCGGCTTTCGAGATTCCGAACCCCACGCAAATCGGCAGCTTCGTCTTCTCCCGCAGCTTGGTCACTAGATCGGCAACCTCCGGCGGAGCCTCTTGTCCGGCACCGGTGACCCCCGTTCGGGAAATCGCGTAAACGAAACCGGTAGAGCGTTCGCAGACGGCTGCAATCCTAGATTCGGTGCTCGTCGGCGCCGCTAAGAAAACCGTCTCCAACCCACTCGCTTTGCATGCGGCGCACCATTCGTCTGCCTCCTCGGGCACCAGGTCCTGGATGATGGCCCCGCCAACGCCGGCCTCCCGAATCGCCTCGGCGTACGACGCAAATCCGAACCGCATCACCGGGTTGACGTAACCCATCGTCACCAACGGAACCGTCGCCCGAACCCCGCGAAGGACCTCGAGCACCGCCCGAGTCGTGGTCCCGCGCGCCAGCGAACGCTGGCTGGAGGCCTGAATCGTGAGCCCTTCGCCGTACGGGTCGCTGAAGGGTATCCCGATCTCGATGAGGTCGGCCCCGCCCTCCTCCAGCGTCGCAATGATCACGGGCAGATCCGATAGAGGCTGGTCGCCGGCGGTCACGAACACCACCAGCGCCTTCCGGCCTGCATCGCGGATCGCGGATAGATGCGTCGAAACCGAGGTCATCAAACGACCATGCAGGCGAAGATTTCGCCGAGATCGTCCTGCCGGTCCAGCCCCCACATCGCCGCCAGAGCTTCGTCCGCTCCCGACTCGGTCAACATCCCATCCGCCATCGAGTGGAACTTCGCTTCCACCTCGTCGTCACTCATCTTGTTCAGCGCGTGGCCGCGCGGCGCGTCGACGCGAACCTCGTAGCGCTTCCCGCCGGCCATGTTGACGGTCACAATGTTCGGGATCCCGCCTTCCGGATACACCTTGTCCAGTGCCTTGTCCGGCACCACCTTCGTCTTGGCGACCAGGCTCAACAGCCGCTCGTCCCGGAAGCGCTTCTCGTCGTACGTCGCTTGGGTTACCTGCCCGTCGACCAGGCAGGCGCAGGTGATGTAGGGCAGGCTGTGGTCGGCGGTCTCGCGGGCCTGGGGCCGCCACTTTTCGGGCTCGCCGCCGATGATTTCGTAGCTCGCGGTGAACGTGGCGATGGTGACGGAGTCGATCTCCTCCGGCTTGAACGTCCCGCCGTGCTGTTCAATGATTTGTTCGGCGGCATCCACCGCGCTCTGACTGTGATACTCGGCCGGATACTTCTTGATGTAGGTCTCGTGGATCATGAAGGCATCCCCGCCGAACTCCGCCACGTCGAACTTGTCCCCCCGGCACACCTCGTTGAAGAACCCCATCTCGCCCTCGAAAACCTGGCTCGGGCCAGTCATCCCCATATGCGCAAGGAGGGTGGCGAACACCCCGTTCCGGCTGGCGTTGGCAAAGGCGCACCCCTTCCACATGCTCAACTCGCCCACCCGGGTTTGGCGCATCGCGTTGTTGGGTACGCCGGCGAGGCCCAGGGCATGCACCAAGGTCTCCTCGTCGAATCCGAGCATCGCACCGCACCCCGCCACCGTGCTGAAGCTCCCGTACGTCACGTGGTCCCACCCGCGCGAGCGAATCGAGTAGGCGTCGCACAGCTTGCACTGCACTTCGTAGGCGATGACCGCGCCGAGGATCGCATCCTGGCCGCCGAGATCGAACGCGTCCGCCACCGCGAGAATCGCCGCCAGGTTGTCGCTGGGGTGGGCCGGCTCCTTGCTCAGGTACGTGTCGTTGTAGTCGAGGTAG
>DATGIR010000526.1:0-4319 GCA_035295605.1 Fimbriimonadaceae bacterium
ACTTGCCGGCGCCGGAAGCCGGGTCACGCTAAGAAGCGTCAGCTACAGAGAAGCGGCGAACTCGTAGAAGGATACAGATGTATCAAGCACCCCTGCCGCCCGAATACACCGGACTGAGCGACGAAGAGATCGCCGGGCGCATCCGGGCGGCAAAGGCCAAGCTGGGCAGCCGGTTGGTGATTCTCGGCCACCACTACCAGCGGGACGCGATCATCGAGCACGCGGACTTTCGGGGAGACAGCTACAAGCTGGCCAAGGACGCGGCCAAGCACCCGGAAGCGGACTATATCGTCTTCTGCGGCGTGCACTTTATGGCCGAGAGCGCCGATCTCTTGACACCGATGCGCCAGGTCGTCATCCTGCCGAACATGGCGGCCGGCTGTTCGATGGCGGATATGGCGAACCTGTACCAGGTCCGAAACGCCTGGAAGCAGCTCACGGAGACGGTCGGGTCGTCGAAGATCGTTCCCGTCACCTACATCAACTCTGCCGCGAACCTGAAGGGATTCGTCGGCGAGCACGGCGGCACGGTTTGTACGTCTACCAATGCGCCGCAAGCGGTGAAGTGGGCGCTGGAGCGGGGCGCCAAGGTGCTCTTCTTCCCCGACCAGCATCTCGGGCGGAACACCGGGGTGAAGCTTGGCTACGATCCGGATCAGGACATGTGCGTGTGGGATCCGTTCAAGCCGCTCGGCGGGAACACGCCCGAAAAGCTTCGGGCGAGCACCTTCCTGCTATGGAAGGGGCACTGCTCGGTGCATGCGCGGTTTACGGTTGAGCAGATCGAGAAGGCGCGGCGCGAGCATCCCGACGTCAACGTATTGGTTCACCCCGAGTGTTCGTTGGAGGTGGTCCGCGCCAGCGATCTGAACGGCTCGACCGAGTTCATTTTGCGCACGATTACGGAGGCGCCGGCCGGTTCGGTTTGGGCCGTCGGAACCGAAATCAACCTCGTCAGCCGCCTCGCCGAGGAGAATCCGGAGAAGACGGTCTTCTGCTTGGACCCTGAGGTTTGCCCGTGCAGCACGATGTACCGCATCCACCCGAGCTTCCTGC
Organism: Fimbriimonadaceae bacterium; assembly: GCA_035295605.1. Taxonomy (GTDB): domain Bacteria; phylum Armatimonadota; class Fimbriimonadia; order Fimbriimonadales; family Fimbriimonadaceae; genus DAIDHV01. Next base: position 1,057 of record DATGIR010000526.1, read on the forward strand.
TTTGGGCGCTCGAGAGCCTGGTGAAGGGCGAGGTCGTGAACCAGGTCTCGGTCCCGGAACCGGCGGCCTCCCTCGCCCGAACGGCGCTCGAGCAGATGCTTAAGATTGGGGGCTAGAGGTTGATCCGCGACATGTGCTGTTTCGGATAACGGTCGCCAGCCGGTGGCGCGACGGCTGAGAGCGCTTCGAGCTCGTCGGGTGCCAGGGTCAGGTTTGCGGCGGCAGCATTCGACTCAAGATACTTCACGCGCTTCGTTCCCGGAATCGGCACAAGGTGCTTCCCCTGAGCCAGAACCCACGCCAACGCAACCTGGGATGGCGCCGCGTCGTGCTTCTTGGCGATCTGTTCGACCAGCGCCACAATTTCCAGATTCTTCACGAAGTTCTCGCCCTGGAAGCGAGGATTGCTCCGCCGCCAGTCGCCTTCGGGCAGGTCGTCGAGCGTCTTGATCTCGCCGGTCAGGAAGCCGCGCCCCAACGGTGAATAGGGAACGAAGGTGATCCCGAGTTCGGCGCACATGGGAACCACATCCTCCGCGTAGTCACGGGTCCAGAGTGAAAACTCGCTCTGAACCGCGGCGATCGGGTGGACCCGATGAGCGCGCCGGATGGTGTCCGCCGAAGCCTCGCTGAGCCCGATGTGGCGGGTCTTGCCGGCTGCGATGAACTCGGCCATCGCGCCGACGGTCTCTTCGATCGGCACGCGAGGATCGACGCGGTGCAGATAGTAGAGATCGACGTGGTCGACCCCGAGCCGCTTCAACGAGTTGTCAAGGCACTTGGCGGCATAGGCCGGGGTGCCGTCGACGAACATGCCCCCGCCTGTCGCGGCGAGATCCGTGTGACTGGAAAGCGCGGAATCGAATACGTTTCCGAACTTCGTGGCCAGGAACACGCGCTCGCGCTTGCCCGGCAGCGATTTTGCGAGAAGCTTTTCGTTCTCGCCCGCACCGTACATATCGGCGGTATCCCAGTGGTTGACGCCGAGTTCGAGGGCTCGGTCCAAGACGCGAAGGGACTCCGCCTCATCGCCCGGGCCGTACGCCCAGGACATTCCCATGCAGCCCAGCCCGATCTCGCCGACCGAATCATTCCCTAACTTCCGTTGGTTCACGCAAGGTTCTACGTCAGGGTCGAGGAATGCTCGCGGGAACGGTCCTACGAGCGCCTCCTGACGACGCACCGGGGGGCGATTACGGCAGCTATCGCTTGCGCGACAAGAACTGCACCGCCCGCTCGATGACGACATCCTTGCCGTCCTTGTCGAACCCATCCTCCACCTTGATGTCCGGCTGAACGCCGTTTTTCTCGAGCCGGACTCCGTCGATGACCACGTCGACCGCCGGCAACTCCAGGTAGGACCAGTCGTTGACCCGGATGGGGGAAGTACCGAGCACGTTGCCGGCGGTTTGGGTGCCGATCAGCGTCGCCCGATGCGAAGACTTGAAAACGAAACTCAGCAGCTCCTTGGCGCTGCGGGAACCCACGTTGATCAGCACCACGAGGGGCTTTGAGTAGCCGAAGTGCTGGGTGCTCGTCGAATTCACGAAGTCCCACTTGATCTCGTTGCCAGGGCGAAAGAACGGATCGCCATACCCCTCCGGGCGCCCGCCGAATCCGTCGCGAAGGTCGAGGATGAATGCGTCGGTGGTCGCGAAGCGGCCGTTCACGAGCGATTCGAGCGCGTTCTTGAATGCGGCGCTCCCGAGGGTCCAAACATGGACGTACGCGAGCTTCTTGCCCTTCGCGTCGATGGTCCGCGCACTGGCTCGAGTCGCGTTGAGAAACATGTTCATCAGCGTATCGCTCTCGGGGACGACCGTCTTTTCGAAGCGGTCGTGGCCACGCTCTACCGCAAGCTTGACCGGCTTGCCCTCTTTGCCGGCAAAGCTTGTGATCGGACCGAACTGGGCATCATCGGCGGTGACGATTCGGTCTCCTACCCTCAGGCCCGCCTTAGACGCCTCGGTCCCCTCGAGCACCATCTGAACCCGGTAGCCGTCGGTGGTTTGCCGGAACCAGGCGCCGATCTCGGGCGCCTTGGCCGCATTGTCGCCACGGGCCAGGCCATCCATCATGTAATAGCCCTGGTCGGCCCTGGTGAAAAGGTCGAAGTGCGAATCGCCAAACTCGCGGATCATCTCCTCGACGCGAGCCTCGAACTCAGTGTCGTCCTTCGCGGCGCTCGCAAGGGGGCCGTACTTGAGCAGCAGCTTCTCCATCTCAAATTTGCGCGTCTTGCGCCCGTAGTAGCGGTTCGAGATATCGTCTGCGATCCGTTTCCATGTATCGGCATAAACTTTTGGCTCGCGATGCCCAACGATTACGGGGGGCGCGGAAGGCGCGGCGGCCGCCAGGCCCTGCCCCGTCATGGCAGCAACGACGATAAACTGTACAAGCACGCCTCTCTTTACCTGAGCAGCCCGGTCGCCAGGTTCCATGGGTGCGGTACACTTTCGAGCTTGTGGGAGGCTTTCGGGCCGCAGACCACCGGAGAAACATGCGAAAGAACATCAAAACCAAGCCGCACTCGCCGCGGTATGTGGCCGCCGCTGCCAACGTCGACCCAGTCCAGCTTCTCGATGCCGAAACCGCGATCAAGCAGGTGAAGGCAACCGCAACCGCCAAGTTCGTCGAAAACATCGACCTTGCCATTCGCCTTGGCGTCGACCCCCGTAAGAGCGACCAACAGGTTCGTGGGATAACCAACCTTCCCCATGGCACCGGCAAAGTGCGCCGGGTCGCGGTGCTGGCCAAGGGCGAGGGTGCAAAGGCAGCCGAGGAAGCCGGCGCCGACGCGGTTGGCGGCGATGAGCTCATCACCAAGATTCAAGGCGGATTTCGCGACTTCGACGTAGTCCTCGCCACCGAAGAGATGGCGCCCCAGATCGGCAAGATCGGCCGACTTCTCGGCCCGCGCACACCTAACAAGCGCAACGGAACCGTCACCAACAACATCGGGCAGGCGGTCAAAGAGATCAAGGGCGCGACGCGCGTGGAGTACAGAACCGACAAGGCCGGCGTGGTGCACATGGCGATCGGCAAGGTCAATTTCACCGACGAGCAGATACTGGACAACTTCAAGGCGGCGCTCAATGCGGTCGTCAAGGCCAAGCCTAGTTCGGCGAAGGGCAAGTATCTGGGGAGCATCTCGCTCAGCTCGACCATGGGTCCGAGCGTTAAGCTCGACACCGCAGCCGCCCAAAAGCTCGCGGGTTAGATCGATTTCAATCGCCCGGGAGTCGGTTCGCGACGCCCGGGCG
>DATGIR010000527.1:0-4345 GCA_035295605.1 Fimbriimonadaceae bacterium
TGGCGGGAGCGCCTGAACCCCCCGCCGCCCACGCGCCATTGACAGGGCCTGGCGACAACGCTCAGCATGAGTCGTGCCTTCCCTTAACACCCCGCTCTGCGCGCGGCTTGGCATCCAATTCCCGATCGTCCAGGCGGGAATGTCCTACTTCGCCGGGCCCGAACTGGCCATCGCCGTTTCGAAGGCGGGCGGACTCGGCCTCGTCGGGGGATACAGCTATTCGATCGAAGAGCTAACCCAGGGGATCGACCAGATCCGATCGGAGACGGACCGCCCGTTCGGCGTAAACCTGCTCTTCGGCGGGGACATCAGGAAGCCTTGCGGGCCGGGGCAGATAGCGGTTGACACGTTGAACGCGGTTAACGCCGCGCTGAATCCTATCCGGTCTGAGATCGACCTTCCACCCTCATCCGACCTCCCAACACCCCCGTCCGGCGACACCGACGCCAAGCTCGACGCGCTCCTCGAGCGAAAGGTCCCGGTGATCAGTTTCGGGCTCGGCGACCCCGGCGCGGAGGTCGTCGCGAAGTGCCACGCGGCGGGGAGCTTCGTCATCGCCATGGTCTCCTCCGTTGAGGATGGTCTCGCCGTCGCCAAGTCGGGGGCGGGCGCGATCGTAGCCCAGGGGTCGGAGGCCGGCGGACATCGCTCGCACTTCGTCACGCCCGAGCGCGCCGACGACGGATTGACCGGCACCATGGCCCTCGTCCCTGCCCTCGTCGATGCGGTGCGCGTGCCTGTCATTGCCGCCGGTGGAATCTCGGACGGCAAGGGAATCGCCGCCGCCCTCACCCTGGGCGCGCAGGCCGCGTTGCTCGGGACCCGCTTCCTCGCCACCGCCGAGTCGCGCGCGGTGGCCGCCTATAAACAGGCGCTGCTGTCGGCGTCGAGCCGCGATACGACGGTGAGCAAGGCCGCGAGCGGCCGGTACGCCCGGCTCATCCGAAACCGCTTCCTCGACGCGTATCCGGGCAGTGCGCCCACCCTCCCCTACGGCTGGCACGGGAGCGCGGTCGCCCCGATCTTCGATGCCGCCCGGTCCCGGGAAGACGCGCAATACATGGCGCTCTGGGCCGGCCAGTCGGTCGACGGCATCCACGATCTGCCTCCTGCCGCCGAGCTCATGAAGCGGCTGGTCGCCGAGACCCGCGAAGCCTTAGAGCTCCAGCGGTAGCGGGTCCTGGAGCTGGGGAAGCTCCGAAAGGTCGTTCATGTTGAACTGGTGCAGGAATTGCTGCGTGGTTCCGTAGAGAACCGGCCGCCCCGGCACCGGCTTTCGCCCCACGTCGTCCACCAGGCGCCGCTCGACGAGCGCGCGCACCGAGTAATCGCTCTGAACGCCGCGCACCGCGTCGATCTCCGCCATCGTGATCGGCTGCCGGTAGGCGACGATCGCGAGGACCTCCATCAGGCTCCGGCCGAGCTTGCCGCGCTGCGGCTGCAGGAATGCGCCGATCGCCTCCGCGTACGGCGGCTTTGTCGCGAGCTGAAACCCGCCGGCGAGCCGAACCAGTTTGAGCGGGCCCTCCCGGTCGAGTCGCTCCTCGAGCATCTCGAGCGCCTGCTCCACCTGCCCCTCCGTGTAGCCCAAGGCGGTCGCCAAGGCTTCGGTCTTGGCCGGCGCGTCGGCCACAAACAGCAGCGCCAGAATCGAGTCGACCGGCGACGTATCCTCGCTCACGCCAGGGCCGGTTCCGCAACACGGCTGCGCCGGGCAAATTCGACGCCGCTCTCGGCCGAAAGCCGGACCGACACCTGCCCAAGCCGGATGAGCTCGAGAATGGCGAGAAACCAGTAAACGGCGTCGGTGCGCGTGTAGTGCTCCGGGAGGAGCATGTCGAGCGGCCGCCAGGTATCGGATACCGCGAGCAGCACGGCGTCGATGACGTCTGCCACCGATCGCACGTCCCGGGTCGGCGGGTTGGCGAGCTCCGGCTCCGCCCGCGCCATCAGCCGCTCGAATGCGCGAGCCAAGTCGGCCGGGGTCACGTCTTCGAGCTCGTACGGCAGCTCGTAGGGGTTGGGTCCGGCGTCGGCGGAGCGGAAGAACAGGGTGGCGCGCTCCGAGTGCCACAGGCGCAGGGCTTCGATCGCGGCCGAAAACTCGTGGACGGTCGGCTCGATCGGCTCCAGGGCGTCCGGCTCTTCCGGATCCGGCTCGGGCACCGGGAGAAGGAGCCATGCTTTGCGCTCCAGGAGGTACGCGAGCGCGACGAGCGCCGCCGCCGCCTCGTCGAGGGACGTGTTCGGGGAGGTGAGTATGTATTCGAAGTACGCCTCGCAAATCGGCGCGAGCGGAATCTCGAGAAGCTCCACTTTATGCTCGCGAACACAGTTGAACAACGTGGCCAGCGAGCCGTCGAACGTGGCAGTTTGTACGTGGATGGGTGGCGGCGCGACCACCCCGAGCGGCGACACTGCCGGCTCGGCGCTCAAAAGCTTGGAATTGGAGCGAGGCGCCATGCGTTAATAGAGGACGACGCGGATCGCACGACCGCATCTTTCTTGAGAATACAATCGGCAGAACCGCGTGAATTCTATCCACCTCTTGATCCAATGGATTACTCACGCGTGGGAATACGTCCGGCACATCGACGAGCATTTTCAGCCGCACGGCGTGTACGGCTACCTCGTGCCGTTCCTGGTGCTGTTCGCTGAGACCGGCCTGGTCGTCACCCCGTTCCTGCCCGGTGATACGCTGCTTTTCTTCGTCGGCCTGATGGCCCGACCGGACCGCCACGCGCTCAACATCTACATCCTGCTCCCGTTACTCACGCTCGCGCCGCTCTGCGGCGACTCGACGAACTTCATGATCGGCCGCTGGTTCGGCCACCGAATGTTCCGAAACGAGAACTCGAAGATCTTCCGTCGCTCCGCCCTCGAGCGCACCCACGAGTTCTTTGAGAAGCACGGCGAGCGGACGATCATCCTCGCCCGCTGGGTCGCGATCGTTCGCACCTTCGCCCCGTTTGTGGCCGGCATGGGGGAAATGCGGTTCGCCAAGTTCATCCGGTACAGCGCCTTCGGCGCGTTCTTCTGGGTCTGGGGCTGTATGCTCGCCGGCTACTTCTTCGGGGCGATCCCGGCGGTTCGCGAGCACTTTGGCCTCGCAATGCTCGCGATGTTGTTGGCAGGAGCGATCCCCATCGCGTTCGAAGTCCTCAAGCAGCGGCAGGAGGTTAAGGCCCGGGAACTCGAAACCCATCAGGCGGTCGAGGTCATGGAATACGAAGGGGATCCCCTGACGAGCGAATGAGCTTGGAGGGCGACGTAGTGCCCCCACAGAACTCGACCGACCATCTGATCGACACCCGACGGTTCGGAATTCGCGCCGGGGCGGTATTTTTGCTCGCCGGCATCGCGGTGCTGCTTGTTCCGTGGCAGAAGATCGAAGCTAGCGGGACTCCAGCTGCGATCCGGTTTCAGACTCTGCTCCAGCTGCTCGCGTTGCATGAGACGGCACTCGCGTTGGCCCTCATTGGAACGTGGTCGATCCTTTTCGCCCTGGTTGCCCGAATGCCACGCGTTCAGACCAACCCTCCGCGTGTCACAGAATCGAAGCGAAGGAAGATTCTCTTACGCCTCCTCCTGTTCGGACTCGTTCCGCTATTCCACTGGGCCAGCTTGGCGGGCCTCATCTGGTCCGCTCACGTTTGGCGCCAGCTTCTTCTTCACCCGATCCCCTACGAGAAGGATCCCTGGGGCGATGCCACCACGTTTGCGATGGGGTGCTACTACCTCTCGAAGTCGCTCGCGATCGTCACCGGCTTGGCTCAGGCCGTCGTCATGATTGGCGCCTGGCTGGAAAGGCGGAAGGGAGGCTAGGGTTGGAGGTGCCGGGCGGATTCGAACCGCCGAATAACGGTTTTGCAGACCGTCCCCTTAGGCCACTTGGGCACGGCACCTGGCGACACAAGAATCTACCTCGCCAGGGGAGGTTCGGGTTTCCGGCCCCAGGAGGATCGCGTAAATCTCGAAGGATGTTCGGAGCATGGCGCAGCCGGGCGAATGATCGTCCGGTTAGGGGAGGTCCGTAGCTTCTTCGGGCCTATTCGTCGCCGCGAGCCTAAGAGTTCGCACCAGGGACCCCGTTGTTTGAAGCCCGATGCGGCACTGGGAGGGCGGACGTCCCCGTCCGCCATCCGGACGCGGTCAGGATGACCGCGCTCCATATGGAGGCTGCGGACTACCAGCGACGTGTCAGACCAGCAGAGTGATGAAGACGGACGCCCTCACCCAGTTCGGCTACGCCTCACAGCCTCTCCCGGGGGAGAGGAGACGCGCTCCATATGACATGATCGATCCATGCTCCTGGCGCTCGTCTTCGCCGCCGCCCAAACCCCCA
>DATGIR010000528.1:0-4058 GCA_035295605.1 Fimbriimonadaceae bacterium
GTGAACCGCTACCTGCTCCACTACGCCCCGCCGGGCGATCAACGACGGGCGCAGCTCGCGGTCAATGCCGAGAAGGGTGCCTTCGCCCTCTCGGTGATGGAACAACATTTGGCAAGCCAGGACTGGTTCGCGCCATCGGGCTATTCCATCGCCGACATGGCGCTTTACGCCTACACCCATGTGGCCGATGAGGGCGGCTTCGATCTGGTGGCCTATCCCAAGGTTCGCGCATGGCTCGACCGCGTTGCGGCTCAGCCGGGCCACATCAAGATGATGCAGGAGACGAGCGTCGAGCCGGCGGGACAGCTGACAGCCGCTAGCTGAAGAATCCTCGCCGGGTCATTTGGACGGTGATGCCGACGGCGCCGATCGCGCCAGCTCATAGAGAGCAACCGCCGCTGCGTTGGAGACGTTGAGCTGGGAAATCGGGCCCGAGGTCGGCAAGCGAACGAGCTGGTCGCAGTGTTCGCGGGTGAGCCGGCGCAGGCCGGCGCCCTCGGCGCCCAACACCAGCGCGATGCGGCCTGTGAGCTTGGCATCGGCCAGGGTCAGCTCCGCCTCCGCCGCAAGCCCGACGCACCACAGGCCGGCCCGCTTCACCGTCTCGATGGCGCGGGCGAGGTTGACGACGCGGACCACAGGCACATGGTCGAGAGCGCCCGAGGCCGCCTTGGCGAGCGCGCCGGATTCGGGTGCTGCATGGCGTTCGGTCAGGATCACGGCCGCTGCCCCGAAGGCGCTGGCCGAGCGCAGGATCGCGCCGACGTTCTGGGGGTCCGTCACCTGATCCAGCAGCAGGATACGCTGAGGACCGTCGGGCAGATCCTCGAGGACCTCTTCCAGGCTGGCGAAGGGGAGGGGCTCCACGAGGGCGGCGAGGCCTTGATGGACTGCTCCGGCCGGCAGCAGGCCGGCGAGGACCGGGGCTTCCAGGCGCTCCACGGGCCGCCCGAAATCGTGCTCGGCCAACGCAGCCGGGGTGGCGACCACGCGCCGGATATGCCTTCGGGGGTTGCCCATGGCTGCGGTTACCGCGTGGTAACCATAGAGCCAATAGCCGCCACCAGGCGCGGCTGGGGGCGCCGAGGCTCCGGGCCTTGGGGAAGTTTTGCGGAAGTGCTTGCGGTTGCCCATGTTCGTGCCTAATATGTTCACGACATCGGTGGTAGTGGCAAGCGCGCTCGATGCCGGCATGCCTTGGCTGGGCCGGCGTTCGATTGCGCGCATCTGTGTTTGGACGTTGACAGGCAACGGATAATCCAGATAGTTCGCGGGCTTCGCCGAACCTCGTGGGTCGCGGTTCCGGAGGGGTGCCCGAGTGGCTAAAGGGGACGGGCTGTAAACCCGTTGGCTTCGGCCTACGAAGGTTCGAATCCTTCCCCCTCCACCAACCGCAGGCGCGAGGGCGGTGGCGAGAGACGGGTTGGGCGAAGGAATTGAGACGGGTGCGGGTGTAGCTCAGTGGTAGAGCTCCAGCCTTCCAAGCTGGCTATGCGGGTTCGATTCCCGCCACCCGCTCCAAATCACGCGGCGGGTCGGCGGCGACAGGCGAGTAAAGGTTGAGGATCGAGAGACATGTCGAAGGCGAAGTTTGAGCGGACGAAGCCGCATTGCAACGTTGGGACGATTGGTCATGTGGATCATGGCAAGACGTCGTTGACGGCTGCGATCACGAAGGTATTGGCGGAGACGGGCGGGGCCACCTACATGGCCTACGACCAGATCGACAAGGCGCCGGAGGAGAAGGCGCGCGGGATCACGATCTCGACAGCGCATGTGGAGTACGAGACCAAGGCGCGGCACTACGCGCATGTGGATTGCCCGGGGCATGCCGACTACGTGAAGAACATGATCACGGGCGCGGCGCAGATGGATGGTGGGATCCTGGTGGTCTCGGCGGCCGATGGTCCGATGCCGCAGACGCGGGAGCACATCCTGCTGGCGCGCCAGGTCGGGGTGCCGGCGCTGGTTGTGTTCATGAACAAGGTGGACATGGTTGACGACCCTGAGCTTCTGGACCTGGTCGAGCTTGAGGTTCGGGAGCTTTTGTCGTCGTACGAGTTTCCCGGGGACAAGCTGCCGGTGATCCGGGGTTCGGCGCTGTGTGCGCTGGAGGGGCGCAATCCCGAGCTCGGCCATGATGCGATCTTGAAGCTGATGGAAGCGGTGGACGCGTATATCCCGCAGCCTGAGCGCCCGAAGGACCGTGCGTTCCTGATGCCGATCGAGGACGTGTTCTCGATCTCGGGCCGCGGCACGGTGGTGACGGGCCGGATCGAGCGCGGGATCGTGAAGGTCGGGGACGAGGTTGAGATCGTGGGTCTTCGGGCGACGACGAAGACGGTCGTGACGGGCGTCGAGATGTTCCGCAAGCTGCTGGATTCGGGCGAGGCGGGGGACAACATCGGGGCTCTGCTTCGCGGGACGAAGCGCGAGGAGGTTGAGCGCGGCCAGGTGCTGGCGAAGCCGGGCTCGATCACGCCGCACACGAAGTTCAAGGCGGAGGCCTACATCCTGACGAAGGAGGAGGGTGGGCGGCATACGCCGTTCTTCACCAACTATCGTCCGCAGTTTTATTTCCGGACGACGGACGTGACGGGTGTGGTTCAGCTTCCGACGGGGACCGAGATGGTGATGCCCGGAGACAACGTGACGATGGAGATCCAGCTGATCGTGCCGATCGCGATGGACGAGGGCTTGCGGTTCGCCATCCGCGAGGGCGGCCGCACCGTCGGCGCTGGCGTCGTCGCGTCCATTATCGAGTAAGGACGGGCATAGACTTAGCGTGGAGCGTGAGGCCGGCCCAGAAGGGCGGGCGACTAGGAGTGTAGCTCAATTGGCTAGAGCACCGGTCTCCAAAACCGGGGGTTGGGGGTTCGAGTCCCTCCACTCCTGCCACGCTAGAGGAACTGGTCGGGCTGGAAATCCGGCCCGGGTGAGAGAACAAGGCCCAAAGAGAGTGCGAACATAAACATGGCGAAGATAAGTCCCGCCGAGTTCTTCCAGCAGGTGCGCCAGGAGACCGCAAAGGTAACCTGGCCATCGCGCAAGGAGACGGGGATCACCACGGCCATGGTGTTCGCCATGGTGCTGGCCTGCGCCCTGTTCTTTACGGCGGTGGATGCGCTGCTTTCCATCCTGGTTCGCTGGCTGATCGGATTCGGAGGCTGATAGAAGTGACGCATCGCTGGTACGTCGTGCATGTCTATTCGGGCTTCGAGCGCAAGATCGCTCAGTCGATCCGCGAGCAGGCCCAGACTCAGGGCATGGCCGACAGCTTCACCGAAGTGCTGGTGCCGACCGAGGAGGTCGTGGAGCTGCGCCGCGGCGCCAAGGTGAACGCCGAGCGCAAGTTCTTCCCCGGCTATGTGCTGGTGAAGATGGAGATGACCGACGAGACCTGGCATCTGGTGATGAACACGCCGAAGGTGACGGGGTTCCTCGGCGGCAAGGGCCGTCCGACGCCGATCACCGAGGCCGAGGCGATGCGTATCCAGCGCCAGGTCCAGGAGGGGATCGAGCGGCCGAAGCCGGCGATCATCTTCGAGATCGGCGAGCAGGTGCGGGTCTCCGACGGTCCATTCACGTCCTTCAACGGGCTGGTGGAGGAAGTCGACGAAGAGAAGGGGCGGCTCAAGGTCGCGGTGTCGATCTTCGGCCGCGCCACGCCGGTGGAGCTCGAGTACTCGCAGGTCGAGAAGATCTGAGAGCGGGCGGCGGGACGGTCCCGCCGCGATGGAACTTGCGGGAGGCGTGCCATCGCCGTACCGCGCAATCCCAGGAAAGGGGTTTGAACCATGGCAAAGAAGATCGAAGGCTACATCAAATTGCAGATTCCGGCCGGCAAGGCGAATCCCTCGCCGCCGGTGGGTCCAGCACTGGGTCAGCGCGGCCTGAACATCATGACCTTCTGCAAGGAGTTCAATGCGGCGACGCAGAACCTCGAGCCGGGCATGCCGATTCCAGTGGTGATCACCTGCTTTTCCGACCGGTCTTTCACTTTCGTCACCAAGACGCCGCCGGCGAGCTATTTCCTGCTCAAGGCGGCCGGGATCGAA
>DATGIR010000529.1:0-8140 GCA_035295605.1 Fimbriimonadaceae bacterium
AAGGGTGAAATGGTGAGGTAAGAGCTCACCGGCGGTCGCGGTAACGCGCCGGCCGGGCAAACCCCGCTGGAAGCAAGGCCTAATAGGGAGGGGATGACGGGGCCCCCCGACCCTCCGGGTTGGCCGCTAAGACAAATCGCCACACAAAGACAGAATCCGGCTTACAGGCCAACTCCTTTCCTACTGAACCTGCGCGTACACAGCCTTAAGCGATTCGGCGCTCTTATGGAGGCCGTCGCGTTCGGCGTCGGATACGACTGGGTCGAACACCTTGACCACGCCAGAGCGTCCCACCACCGTCGGCAGCGAGAGCGAGATGTCCGAGATCCCCATGGTGCCCGCTTGCGGGGAGCTGACCGGCAGCACCGCCTCGCTGTTGAGTGCGATCGCCTCGACCACCTCCTTGATCGAGATTCCGACCGCGCGGCCGGCGCCGCCCTTGAGCCGGATGACCTCGGCGCCTGACTTTCGGGTGTAGTCGATGACTTCGTCGAGGGTTTGCGGGGAGATGCCCGGCGCGCTCAGCAGCGGCACACCGCCGATCGTCGCCGAGCTCATGATCGGCACCATCGAGTCGCCGTGCTCGCCCAGAATCAGCGCCTTCACGTCCCGTGCGTTCACCTTGAACGCATCGGCCAAAAGCGAACGGAACCGGCACGTATCCAGGACCGTGCCCAGGCCGAGGGTGTGGCCGGGGGCCACGATTCCGGTCTGCGCGGCGAGGTGGGTGAGGATGTCGACCGGGTTGCTGACGACCAGAAGGGTCGCGCCCGGCGCGAGCTTCGTCCCCTTAAGGCTATCGAGGATGCTCTTGAACAGGGAGACGTTGCGGTTGATGAGCTCGAGCCGGCTCTCGTCGGGTTTGCGCCGCAGGCCCGCCGTGATCACCACACAGTCCGAGCCGTCGACGATGTCGTACCCGCCCGAGCTCGTGAACGTCTGGTTGGCGGTGAGCGCGGCGCCGTGGCGAAGGTCGAGGGCTTCGCCCGCCGCCATGTCCGCGTTCATGTCCACGAGCGCGATTTCGCGCACAACCCCGCCAAATTGAAGTGCATAGGCGGCGTCGGAGCCTACGCGTCCGCCGCCGCCGATGATAGCTACTTTCATTCCTTCCCGATTATGGCCAGCGGAGCGGGTTACGCATAGCTCGCTCCAACCCGCTTCGCCCGGTTTCGCTCGCCCCTAAGCCGGGCGAGCTCGGCTGCGTGACCCGACGCCCGGTAAGCGGCCAGTGGATCGCCCGCGATTCCCTGCGACGTTCTGAACTCGGTCAGCATCGGGCGAACGTCGGTGGCGAACGCATCGACCAAGCAGCGTTCCGCGCCCACGATGTCCATCGCCTTCTGCGCGAGCTTGAGTGACGTGCGGTCAACCAGCGCGGCCTTCAGGAAGAGCTCCTGCGCCGCGCAAACCGTCTGAATCATCGCTTCGAGCTTCGGCTTGAGGTTATGCGACTGATCGACGCAGAACCCGATGTCCTCGAGCTTAGCGCCGTCCTCCTCGACTGCGTCCACGATCGCCGCGAAGATTCGGAACACCGCGTAGGGGTCGATGCTGCCGAGAGTGAGGTCGTCGTCGGCGTACTTCCGGTCGTTGAAGTGGAATCCGCCGAGCATGCCGTCGTCGATCAGAAACGCCACGACGTGCTCGATGTTGCAACCCGGGAGGTGGTGGCCGGTATCCACGAGAACCTTCGCCTTGGGCCCTGCGGATTTCGCGAACGCATACGCCATCCCCCAGTCGGCGATGTCGGTGTGATAGAACGCGGGTTCGAACGGCTTGTACTCCACATGGAGCTCGACGTCCCCCACCAACGCCTCATGCCAGCCCTTGAGCGCCGCCTCCATGAGCCGCTTTCGCGCCACGATGCTATCCTGGCCGGGATAGTTGGTGCCGTCCGCGAACCAGAGGCTCACGGTCTTGGAACCGGTCAGCTTCGCATACTGGATGCAGTCCCGAACGTGCCGGTCGGCGGTGTGCCGCGCCTCCGGGTTCGGGCTGCACGCCGAGCCGAACTTGTACACCTGGTCCTCGAAGAGGTTCGGATTGATCGCCCCGATCCGCACCCCCGCCTTCGACGCCTCCTCGATCACCGGCCGGGCGTTGGCTTCCAATTCCCGGCTCGACCCGAAATCCCAAAGCGCATGGAGGGCAACGCTCGGCGCCGCTCCGGTGAACTTGTGGACCGTCCCGGCATCGGCGAGCTTTTCCTGAATCGTGCCCGCCGCCGCGTCCTGGAAGAACTTCCCGAAGCGGGTGCCGGTGTCCGCATACCCCCAACTCGGCGTTTCGATTTTGAACTTGTCCAGAAGTTCCAGCGCGGCATCCGGCTTCATGGCGAGAGCATAGCCGAGCATGAGCGACGACGGCACCCTCAGCCCTTGGCGGTCAAAAACTTCATCCCGTCCTTGATCTCCGCGTACACGGGACCATGCCAACCATGTCCGCCCTGGTACGTATCCAGCTTCACCGGAATTCCGAGTTTGGTCAAGGCCGCTTGGGCGGCCTCGGGGTTCGACATCTTGATGAAGTCCTGCGGGGAGTGAAGAATGTAGAACCGCTTGACGGACAGGCTTGCACCGCCGGCAAAGAACGCATCGTTGAAGATCGACATGGCTACGAACGCCCCGGCAATCGGATGCTTGCCATGACCGGCGTAGGAGTAGATCGCGGGCCCACTACTCGACCACCCCAGCATGTATATCTCCGAGACGTTGTACTTGGCCGCAACTTCATCCAGCATCTCGTCGATAAAGGTTTCGGTCGTGAACTTGGCAGCCGGATCCGCAACAGCTACAGATGGCCAAACCACCCGGTTAGAATCGTGACTCCAAACCGGTGCGATGGGTTGAGCGACGATCCAACCCTCGCCAAGCCCGAACTTCAGTATCCGTTTCACGAAGGGGTGGAATTCGATGCTTCCCTCACCGCCGGGCATCACAATGCAAAGCTTCTTCGGACTTCCGTCGTTCATAGGCCCGCTGATGAGATAGCGTTTGTTCTCGTCGCCCCCTAGGAGGAAGGATTTCGACGGAATGTCCTTCACGTCGTCGGCGTCGGGAATGTAATCGAGGTGGCTTAGCTTCTCGACCGTAAAAGTTGGCGTACCGTCCATCGACCCGGACTGCGTGAACCGGCTCTTGTTCTTCTCCTGCCAGCTCTTCCAGAAGTCCGGTCCCGCGTTCGAGGGAACCTGGATACCCAGCGATCGTTCAAGCCCGCGTGAAATGACTCGGGCGGCGGACGGCTCAGCCTTGGGCAAGAGAGCGATCAGCGCCGGAATCACTTTCGGATCCTCTGAATCCAAGACGGCCGAAACCATGGCGTCCAGAGCCCCCGGATTGAGTTTGTCGGCGCCCGACAACTTCTCCAGGAGGTAGTCGTTGACCTCGGGAAAGTGGAGTGAATTCACTACGCCGATGAGATCGTGTGATGCGAGCACTTCCGGCTGCTTCAGGAGCGCGACGCATCGCGCCGATGCGATCTTGGCGGGGAAAGTGCCGGCTGCTACCAAGTACACGGCCATCCGAGCGCAGAGCGGGTCCCCGGAGATCTTGGGCTCCAGGCGGCGATAAAGCTCGTCGGGCTTGGCCATCGCCCTTATTGCGGGCTCGAGCGGTGTTCCGGAAAGCTGCTGGATCGGACCCCCCGGAATGCCGTCGAAGAATTCTGAAACCGCCGACGTCAACGTCGTGTCCCCGGCTTCGCTTACCGCGGAAAGGCGATCCGCGAGGCTGTGCGGTGCCGCACCTGCCAGATCAAACATCTTGTACTTCTCGAACCACGACCGATAAGCATCAAAGTTTCTCGAGAAATCTACATACGCATATTGGGACAGGTAGCTCATCGACCATGCCTGCATCGAAAGATGGGGATCTCGCATGCCCAAGTTGATCACCAGCAGCGCATCCGGGTGCGCGCTGAACACGAAGCCCTTGAACATCTGCTCCCGCTGGAATAGGGATGCACCCTTGTTCCAGTTGTCCCGTAGAATCTGGTATCCGACCGGGCTAGGAAGGGCCGCGAGCTCTTGACCAAAGCCGAATCCGACATCATAGCCACCGGCCTTCATGCGGTTCATCCGGTCCGACATCTCCGCGATCACCTTGGCGTCGTACTTCACCGGCGGCCGCTCTTGCGAGTTCGAAGCCTGGGCCATCGAGGCGAGCAGGGAGAGCGCGACGATTCGCGCACGGAACCGCGGGTCACGAATTGGTGCAGTCGAAAGGCGTTGCATCTTAGGAACGAGGGCCTCCTAGCCCGTTTGTCGGATCGGTCTGATCGGCGTCGGTGAACCAGGCGCCGGCATCGTCGAGCCAGATCTGCCCCGGCCCGTAATCCTGCAGCGCGACGCTCACATAGGCCGTCCCTTCGGGAATCGTCGCTACCCCGCCGACCAGCTTCCAGCCGAACGTCGCGCCCGGGTCGTCGAATCGAAGTGCCCCGAAGTAGGCGACCCAGTGGTGAGCGAACACGACCCCGTCCGCGTTTCGAAACTGCACGTCCAGAACCCCCTTGCCGGCGTTTTCGGCCTTGACCCATCCCGAAAACTCGACGGCGGGTAGCGACCCGGTTCGAGCAAAGGTCTGCGACCACTGAGCGATCGGAAAGTACCGGTTGACCGACTTCGTGATGCTGATCGATGAGCCGCCGGAGTGGCTCACGCTTCGATCCCAAAGGTAGGCGACGCCATTGATTTCGGCGCCCGTGCTCCAAGCCTCGGGTTTGGCGCTGCCTGCCTCAAACCCCGCATCGGCAAGCACTCCGGCCGAACCCGTTGGCGGGCGACCCGCCACCGGCACTGCGAGCGCCGCGACGGCGAGAACCGTGGCGAACCCGGACCGGTGCCGGTTCGCGCCGACTGAAAGGGCCGACAGACGCCGCTTCAGGCTGCGAAAGTCGGAGACGACGCCAAGCGCCGGCGACGGAGGGGCCGTTCGCTGGCTTTCGACGATTCGAAGCAGGAGCTGTCCATACGCCTCTGGATTACAGTGCGTCCGCTCGAGCACCTCACCGTCGCAGGCCAGTTCTCGTTGGACGACCCACTCGTTACGCACCCAATGCGCAATCGGCAGGAACCAGAAGACGGCGCAGGCCAATTCAGGAACGATTGCGAAGAGGCTGTCTTGCCGACGAATATGGGCGAGCTCGTGAATCAGGGCCAATCGCTGATCGCCCTCCGAAAGCTCACTGAAGGAGGAAGGCAGGAACACGACCGGGTCGAACAGGCCGAAGATCGCTGGAGAAGAAAGCTCAGTGGTGCAAAGCGCACGGGGTAGGCGTTTGAGGCCGAGTTCGGCGGCCAAGCGCCGGATCATTCGTTGCTGCACCTCGCCGGCTTCGCGACCAGCTCGGCCAATCTTCCACAGCCGAAACGTCGAGTGCATTCCGATCCAGACGCGGACCAGGAATCCAATCGACCACACGGCGCCCAGCGCGTACGCTGTCCAAGCTGTCGCGGCGTGAGCAACCATCGCGGTCCCGTAGGAACCCGCCGCCATCGCCGACTCCGTAGGACTGGGAAGCACGGCCAAGTGCTCAGGCTCCGGAAGCGCGCTATGGACCGGGACGAGAAAGAACCAACCGAGGGCGAATTCCGCCGACACGAGCCACCACATTCCCGCCCGGGTGGAAGGGCGAAGGTTTTGGACGAGGCGCGTGACCGCGTAGACGAGGGCGGCGAGGGCAGTCGCGTGAACGCCGGCCGCCACGAAGTCGAGGGTCATGGCCTCTCCCCAAGCTTGTCGACCACCGCCCGCAACTCGGCAATTTCCTCGTCCGTCAGGTCCTTGGCCTCGCCCAGATAGGCCACGAGCGGTGAGACCGAACCCCCGAGCCGCGCGGTGACGAACTGCTTCACGAGCCCCTGAAGGAGGGACTTCCGCTCGACCGCGGCCTCGTACAGGAAGGCCTCGTCCGAGCGCTCGCGCTCGAGATAACCCTTTTGTCGCAGTCGCTCAAGGACGGTGTGCACGGTGGTCCGGGCCAAGCCGATTCCCGAAAAGTGGTCGGCCGCATCGCGAAGCGAGACCGGACCTCTGTCGAGCACGAAGGCAAGAACCTCCATCTCCTGATCGCCGAGAGATTTCCTCATGTCTACACGTGTAGACTATCCGATCTATCTACAATTGTAGACAAGGCTTAGAGAACCCTCAGAAAACTTGCTGCGGTGTATAGTGGGGCCGGAAAACAGGCTTCCGTGAGCCGCTCCGCCCCAGCAAATGCCCTATCACATTCAGGAGCTGTCCGCTTCCGAAAGCGTGGCCATCTTCCGGGCGCTGGCTTCCCCCTCGCGCGCCCGGATCATTGAGCTCCTCGCCGAGCGCGATATGAACATCAACGAGCTGAGCACCGCCCTCAAGCTCGCCCAGCCCAGCGTCACCAAACACATCCAAATCCTCGAAGAAGCGGGCCTCGTTCAAAGCGACTACCTTGCCGGGCCTCAGGGCATGCAGAAGCGCTGCCGCCGCTGCCACGACCGGCTGCTGATCGAGATGGCGGGCCGCGCCGCCAAGTCCGAAAGCGTGTCCGAGGTCGAGGTCGCGGTCGGCATGTACACCCATATCGAAGCCGTCCCCACCTGCGGGCTGGCCAACAGGGAACGCCTCATCGGACACCTCGACAACCCGGTCTCCTTCTTTCTGCCTGAACGATCGACTGCCGAGATCATCTGGTCGGCGGGCGGCTTCGTGGAGTACCTCTTCACGAACTCGCTCCCCCTCGAAGCGACGATCGTCGAACTCGATCTCGCCCTGGAAATCTGCTCCGAGGCGCCCGGCTACAACAACGACTATCCCTCCGATATCACGGTTTGGATCAACGGAATCGAGATCGGGACCTGGACCTCGCCCGGCGATTGCGGCGGCACTCGCGGGCGCCTTAACCCGCCCTGGTGGCATGACAACCTGAACCAGTTCGGCTACCTCAAGGTCTGGCAGGTGAACGGGAACGGCACCTCCATCGACGGCATGAAAGTCTCACCGATCGGCATGGCTCAACTCGATATCAAACCGTGGCAAACCACCCAGGTCCGGATCGGGGTCAAGGACGACGCCAACAACAAGGGCGGCTTCACGATTTTTGGGAAGGGGTTTGGAAGCTACGAGCAGGATCTCGTGCTGCGCCTGCACTACGTGTTCGGCCCCACGCACCAGTCGCCAGCCACCAGCCACTAGTCCCCGCTCCCCATTCCCCTCTCCCCATATATATTCTCAATTCGCTATAAAGTGTTGTATGATGTTTTGACCTTCCTCACCGCAGAGGCTAGCAATGAATAGAAAATACAGAGCGTTCACGCTGATCGAGCTCCTCGTCGTCATCGCTATCATCGCGATTCTCGCCGCCATCCTTTTCCCGGTCTTCGCCCAAGCCAAGCTTCAGGCAAAGAAGACGCAGTCCCTTTCCAACATCAAGCAGCTTGCCCTTGGGCTGCACATGTACGCCAACGACTCGGACGACTACGCGCCCGCCAGCGACGAAGCCTCCCCGACCCAGAACGGATTCCCGTATTGGTTCCCTGGCGACAACAAGCCGCTGGGCTGGCATGACCCGACTGAGGTTCAGAACTGGGCGGAGGAGATCTTCCCGTACGTCAAGAACCTGCCGATGTACACCGCCAGCGCCTCGCCGGACATCACGAACCCGATTTACGGCTACCTGACCACCCCGGGCGCCGGCAACGCCAGCTATGCCTATAACGGAGCCGTCAGCCGACGCAACCTGACGTCCCCCGGCAACTCGGCGAAGCTCATCGCGTTCCAGGGAACTGACGGAACGACGCGCGACGCCTACGTCCAGCCGACCCCGTGGGGCTCGCAGGACGTGTGGGACGGTCCCTTCTTCGGCGGCGACTTCTCCCACGCACACCCGCTGTGCAACGGTATCGACATCAACTGGATGGGCGCCACCTACATGAACAAAGGTGACAACTACGGCTTCTGCGACGGCCACGCCAAGTACGTGGCGCGGCAGGCCGTGACGTTTGCCAACTTCGGCATCAACACCAACGTGTGGCACCTCGACGTCAACGGAAACTGGGCGGAGTTGCCGAACACGACCGTGATGACCGATCCGAAGATCAACCCGAACCTCTGGCCTTCCTGGGGCCAGTGCGACCTCGCGTTGCTGCAGTAAAGAAACG
>DATGIR010000530.1:0-2587 GCA_035295605.1 Fimbriimonadaceae bacterium
CGAGAATGAGGCGATCAAAACCAAGACGCACCCGGCACCGATGATCGACCGGTACGCCGCCACGTACAAGCGGCAAATGGATCTTGTTGGTATCAGCTACGACTGGTCGCGCTCCTTTAAGTCGAGCGAGCCGACTTTCTACCGGTGGACCCAATGGATCTTCGAGTTGCTCTACAAGCGCGGATTGGCGTACCGCAAGCTGGCCGCCGTGAACTGGGATCCGGTCGACAAGACCGTCTTGGCCGACGAGGAGATCATCGGCGGGCGCGCCGAGCGCTCCGGCGCGATCGTTGAGAAGCGCTACATCCCGCAGTGGTTCTTCAAGATCACCGACTACGCCCAGCGGCTCATCGACGATCTCGACACCATCGACTGGCCGGAAGGAATCAAGAGCCAACAGCGCAACTGGATCGGCCGAAGCGATGGGGTGCAGTTCCGGATGAAGGTCGGCGGCCGAGGCACTTCGACGCCGAAGGTCGAGGAGGACGAGCTAGAGATCCTCTCAAAGCACGAGCTGACCTTCGACGTCTTCACAACCCGCGTCGATACCGTCTTCGGGATGACGTTTTGCGTACTTGCCCCTGAACACAAGCTGCTCGGCTCGATCCTCAAGCAGGTTGACGAGGTTCACGCGACGGCGGTCCGAGAGTATCAGGCGGCTGCCCAGCGCATGAGCGAGACGGATCGCCTTGCCACCACTCGGGAAAAGACGGGCGTCTTCACGGGCGCCTGCGCGATCAACCCGGCAAACGGTGAAGAGGTGCCGATTTGGGTGGCGGACTACGTGTTGGCAACCTACGGCACGGGAGCGATCATGGCGGTGCCAGGCCATGACGATCGCGACTTTGAGTTCGCGCAGACGTTTGGGATCCCGGTTAGGGCCGTCATCGCCCCGGCAGCGGGGGTGGAGCCCGAGCTTCCGTTCGTGGCCAAAGACGGCGTGCTCATCAACTCAGGCGAGTACAGCGGGATGAGCGTCGCCGACGCACAAGCCGCACTCGGCGAGTGGATGGAGGCTCTGGGGCTTGGCGAACGCAAGGTTCAGTACAAGCTCCGCGACTGGTTGATCTCGCGCCAGCGCTACTGGGGATGCCCGATCCCCGTCATCCACGGCGCCGACGACGAGCTCCAGCTCGTTCCCGAGAACTGCCTGCCGGTCGAGCTGCCCGAGGTCGACGATTACGAGCCCGGCGACGACGGCTCCTCGCCCTTAGCCCGGATCCCCGAATTTGTGAACACCGCCGACCTCGACGGCCGCCTGGGCCACCGGGAGACGGACACCATGGGTGGATTCGCCTGTTCCTCGTGGTACTTCCTTCGTTTCTGCGACCCATTCAACGACGATGAGGCGTGGGATCAAGAGAAGGTCGCCTACTGGATGCCGGTCGATTGCTACGTCGGTGGCGCCGAGCACGCGGTCATGCATCTGCTCTATGCGCGATTTTGGACCAAGGTCCTCTTCGACGCCGGCCTCTGCCCAGTGACTGAGCCGTTCTCGAGGCTCGAAAACCAGGGCCAGGTGCTGGCCAACACGCCGTACCGCAAGCCCCGGGAAGGCGAGTCCCTCGGAGTCGGCGAGGACGGAATCCTGATCTCTTTCAAGGAGGCGGCTGATCTGGATGGGGCCGACGTGTTCTACCGCTGGGCCCGAATGAGCAAGTCGAAGGGCAATGTAGTGACTCCGGAGGAGGCGGTCGAACATTACGGAGCGGACGCGCTCCGGGTCTACGAGCTCTTCGTCGCGCCGTTCGACGCGGACATCCAATGGTCGAACGAAGGCATGCAGGGCGCAGTTCGATTTCTGAGCCGAATCTTCAAGCTGTGCAGCGACGTCGCGCCGCACTTTCATGCCGAATGGCGCGACGTGCTGCCGTTCGAGGAACTGGGCGAGGATGCGGCCTCCCTCCGCCGGGAGCTCCATAAGGCGATCCGCAAGTGTGGCGAAGACATTGAAAAGTTTGCGTTCAACACGTACATCAGCACGCTGATGAAGTTCCTGAACACGGCGACCGAGCTGCAGCGTCGCTTCAAGCCGGACGACCGCGGCATGGTGCTCGCTTACAGCGAAGCGGTCGAGTGCCTCATTTTGCTGATCGCTCCCGCCGCGCCGCACAGCGCGGATGAACTATGGCAACGCCTCGGCAGGGAGGGCTTTACCTTCAATGCCACATGGCCCACCTTCGATCCGAAGCTGGCGGTGGATCTCGCCGACACGATCGCCTGCCAGGTGAACGGGAAGCTGCGCGATACAATAGAGATGCCGGCCGGGGCGGGCAACGAGGAGTTGGAAGCTGCCGCTAAAGCCAGTCCCAAGGTTCAGGCGCATCTGGAGGGGAAGACGATCCGCAAGGTGATCGTCGTGCCCGGCAAGTTGGTGAATTTTGTTGTCTCGTAAGGTGAAGCGCGCGGCCGCCGGGTTGATCGCGGTGGCAGCCTTGGTGACGGTGGTCTTCGTGTGGGGTCGCAGCCGGCCCGCGCTGGCCTTCGATCCGAAGAACCCGCTCGGCACGCCGATCGTTATCCGGTCGAATGGAGAGTTCCTGACGGCCCAGCAGCTCGCCGACAAGGATTTCAAAGAGGCATTTCC
>DATGIR010000531.1:0-25275 GCA_035295605.1 Fimbriimonadaceae bacterium
ATGAAGCGGCTGCTCAAAGCGGGCGCGATCGGGCCGAAGGAGGGGCTGCTATTCAGCGACATCCGGCTGCATATGGCCCTCGTGAAGCGCTCCCGGAACGCCCACCTCTTCATGCTGGACTTGCTGGAGGAAGCGGTACCGCTCGACGAAGCGCGCCTCGACGATCTCGCCACCGCGCAATCGTTGTACAAGATCCGGTACGTCTGCGACCCGCCCGTCAAGGATGACCGGCACCTCCGGCTGCTTCCCCACGTCGCGCTCGTTTGTGCTCAGCTCACGAAGGCGGGCATGATTTACGACTTGTATCAACGTCGCGTCTTCTCGGTGGATGAATTGGCCGGGCTATTGGCAAAGAAGCAGGATGCGGCCCGGGCGGACGTCCACGTCAAGGTTCGTTGGACGGGGCTACCGGACCCGCGAGGCCAAACTCGCGGGCTAGTGAAGAAGGGGATCGCCGAGCTGAACACGGAGCCGATGGAGACGGACGAGGAGAACCTCGTGACCTACGTGCTCGGTGAGGCGGCCAAGGCGGCGTGGGAGGCCGGCGAGATACCTCCGAGCGTGGACGTCGAATACTTCGGGGCGCAATTCGAGGTCCGACCCATCGAGAAGGTGCGCTCGACGCTCGACGCGAACGTACGAATCCTGCGGAAGGAGCCGATTTGAGGTCTATTCGCCTGATCCCGTGCCTGGACATCAAGGACGGCCGGGTGGTGAAGGGGATCAACTTCGTCGGGCTTCGCGATGCCGGCGACCCCGTCGAGCTCGGGCGGCGGTACGGGGACGAGGGCGCCGACGAGCTCGTGTTTCTGGACATTACGGCCTCGCACGAGGAGCGCCCACCGGTGGTGGACCTGGCGATGCGGGTGGCCGAGCAGATATTCATCCCCTTCACCGTGGGGGGCGGTCTCAAGAGCGTGGAGGCGATCCGCGAGTGCCTCCTTGCCGGCGCCGACAAAGTAAGCCTGAATTCAGCCGCCATCGCAAACCCGCCGCTCCTGAGCGAGGGGGCGGACCGGTTCGGAGCCCAGTGCATCGTGATCGCGATCGACGCGCGAAGACGGCCGGACGGAAGCGGATGGGAAGTTTTCTCGCACGGAGGGCGGACGCCGACCGGACTTGACGCGATCGAGTGGGCGGTGCGGGCGGAGTCGCTTGGGGCCGGCGAAGTGCTGTTGACAAGCATGGACGGCGACGGAACCCAGGCCGGATACGACATCGAGCTGACGCGTGCGGTGGCGGACGCGGTGGGCATCCCCGTGATCGCCAGCGGCGGGGCCGGGAAGCCGGAGCATTTGGTCGCGGCGGTGAGGGATGGCCACGCGGACGCGGTACTCCTCGCGAGCATCGTCCACGACGGCGACTATTCGATTTCCGAGCTGAAGCAGGCGATGGCGGCCGCGGGACTACCGATGCGGCTCTAGGAGGATCGTGTGGCACCGGCTTCAGCCGGTGCTTGTGATTCGTGAATCGTGACTCGTGACCCGTGTGGCATCGGGGATCAGGGGCGTGCCACGGGTCAGCGACCCGTGTCCCAAGGACGACGCCCTGTGCGTCGTCCCGTAGCCGTCCCGGCGTGCCGGATCGCACCGACGAAGGAAGCCCTCACCGGCACTGGCTGAAGCCAGTGGCACAGAAGTCAGTGGCGACGGAAAGAAGAGGGCCGAGGGCGCACGGGTCGCTGACCCGTGGCACGACCGGGGGGAGAGGAGACGCAGGGGCCACAGGTTGGCGCCCCCTGCCCTACGCCGCCAACTGCAGCAGCTCGCTAAGCTCGCGGCCGTCGAGCGGGGCTTTCGGGGAGCGCGGGGTGCCGAGCTCGATGCCCTGGTGCTCGAACGCGGCCTTGACCAGCGCGGCGGGGCCGTGGGTCAGGTACGCGGCGCCGAGCGTTGCGTGCGGCGAATCCGGAAAGAACTCGGCAAGGACGCGAATCGCATGCACCGAGGCGTCTTCGGTCTCCCACTCATCGAACGAAGAGCCCTTCGCAAATTCGACCTTAGGCATCGTATCGAACGCGTCGCCAAAGCCTTCCTTCATCGCTCCAAACGGGTCGCCGATCACGACCGGGATGCCGGCCAGGCCGACAACGGCGCGAAGGTGGTTGATGATCTCCTTCGGCGTGAACCGGCCGAAGTAGGGCGGCGTGATGAACGCGGCGGCGGCGCCGTGACGACCCGCATGTTGGGCGAGATCGAGGCTGAGGGCGGTGCTCAGCGAGCTGACGTTCACTAGAATTGGGACCGAACTGGCGCACTCGCGAAGGATGATTTCGAGCATCGCCTTGCGCTCGGAAGGGCCGACGGCACAGAACTCACCGGTCTCTCCACAAAGGTAGAAGCCGGCAGCGTCGCGCTCGGTCCAAAACCGAACTTGGCGGACCATGCGAACCTCGCTTAGCGCCCTACCGTCGTCGGTGAAGGGGGTTGCAAGCGGGATGAAGTTGCCCCTGACGTAAGCCATAAACAGGCCGGCTTCCTCGACGGCCTGTTAACAATATCGGCTCCGCGGAAGCGTTCCTACAGAATCGTTATCCAGTACGGCTGTTCGGTGATGGAACCGAGCGCGACGATCCTCAGCCTGGTCTTGAACGTGCCTTTGACACCCGCGGGAGCTTCAAGAACGAACTGCCGAAGAGCCTTCGTGCCCTTGTCGTAGATGAAGAAGTTCTTGTCGGTACCGTCAATTACGCGCCACCCTTCCGGCGGGAAGACCTGGAAGTTCCCTTCGATGCGCTGATCGGTGTTGGAGAGAATGTCGGCGGCGCACGTGAGGCGCTGCGGCTTGAGGGAGACCTTCCCGCTCTTGGCGGGAGCCAAGACATCGAGGGCAGGAGCAACCCGGAAAGAGGACTCGACGGAGCCGCCGATCCAGCCGATGCCGGTGAGTTCGCCCCTCAGCACGCCGTAACCCACGTTCGCCGTGGAAACGACCTTGGTCGGGTAGTCGATCACGGCATCGCCGCGGGGGCTGAAGCTGGGGGATGGCACGCGCAGGGAGTTGACCTTATCGGCGAGGGCCCCTTCCCCGCTAATCTCGACGAACTTGATGCCGGACGTCTCGTTCCCGGTGAGCTTGAGCTTCACGGTGGTGGCGCCGCCGGCCACGACGCTGCGGCCCTTGGCGGCCACAAGGGCGCCGATCCCCTCAGGCAGGTTATGAACGCGCTGATCTGCGAGCTGCACCGTGCTCATCATTCGCGGCAGGCTCGGTTCGGTGACGGGAGCGGTAGTGGCAACCCCGTCAACGCGAATTCCAATTGAGTCCTTAAGGGCGGTCTTGAGGATTCCGTAGCCGGGATCGGTGACGGCGAGTTCGACGAACAGGTTGCCGTCCGGCTGGACGGCGGAGACGGCGACCGCCGCCATCTCGAAGCCCGGCGCATCGACCCATGCGGGACCGCTGGAGGAAGTTGCGTCCAGGATTCGCGCCCTGACCTTGGGCGTGGGGCCGGGGGTGACGCGAAACTCGAGGTTGTCCCTACCGATGAGGAAGCCGTTGTTCGAAGCGTCGATGCTAACGAGCATGTCGCTGTTAGGCGAAACGAAGGCGCCGAAGTAAAGCTTGCCGGGCTCCCAGGTCATAAACGTGGCCTGCGCGGGCGGGGGAGGAGGGGGCGCGGGCGCGGGGACCGGGACGGGCTTCACCTCCTGTTTGATCGGCTGGATATTGATGGGCGTCAGCGGGGCGGTGCCGGATTGAGGCGTCGTAACCGGGGATGCCGTCTTGGGGGCCGGAGGTGGCGTTTGGTCGATCGGCGTCGTGTTCGGCGCCTTCTGGTGGCCGGTGTCGGTCGTGGTCGGCGGTGGAGTAATGGGGCCGATCGCCCCGGTCAGGATCGTGCCCGTCGTCGGTGTAGCGGGCGGCTTGCCCTCATCCCCCGGCGTCTTTGCGCCGGAAATATCTCCCTTGGGCAGAAGAGGCGCCGGCGCGGGTGGGGGCGCGGCTTTCCCGGCATCCACCGGCGGCGGCACTTGGCCCCAAAGCAGATCCCACTCGTCCGCGCGATAGACGCCGTCCATGCGAGGCGTCCGCTCGAGCCGAATCGGGGTGGAGATCGGCTGGGCGGTGGCGAATGTCTCCGCGAGCGTCCCGGCAGACCGGCTGGCGGCGGTGATCCCGGCCAGAACGGGGGCGGCGGCCAAAAGAAAGAAGCTGGATCCGAGTAGAACGCGCGGCGACATCATAAGTCGTGACGACCCAGAATCGTGCAACGATTCGGCGTTCGGAAAGTGTGGAAAAGTCGTTGGCGCAAAGCGCCAACGACATCGGTTTTTGCCGGTTTAGTTCCGGTGCTCGCGGATGAAAGCTGGGATGTCGAGATCGCTTTCGTCGTAGACGTTGGCGGCCTCGGCGACCGGCTCACGGCGACTGGGGTTCACGTGCAGGCGCTGCCTCACTGGTTCCGGCTCTACAAGCGCCTGCCCCACCAGCGCATCCATCGCCTTCTCCGCGCTGGGGGTATCGGGCAGGAAGCCGGTAGCGAGAACGGTAACGCGGACGGTGCCTTCGAGGGCCGGATCGACGACGGTCCCGAAGAAGATATTGGCTTCCTCGGAGTCGCAAAGCGACTGAATGTAATTCATCGCGTCGGTCGCCTCGGTAAGGGTCAGATCTTCGGAGCTCGTGACGTTGACCAGGAGTCCCTTCGCGCCGTTGATGGTCTGCTCGAGCAGGGCGCTGCTCGTCGCGCTTTGCGCAGCTTGAAGCGCGCGCTGCTCTCCGACGCCATAGCCGATCCCCATCAGGGCGGGGCCGGCGTTGGTCATGACCGCGCGCACGTCGGCGAAGTCCACATTGATCTGGCCGGGAATGGTGATGATGTCGGAAATTCCCTGAACACCCTGGCGTAGTACGTCGTCGGCCACGCGGAATGCGTCGCTCAGGGTCGTCCTGCGCTCCACCACGTCGAGCAAACGATCGTTGGGGATCGTGATGATGGTGTCCACCCGGCCAAGGAGGCTCGTGACACCCGCATCCGCGGTCCTGGACCGGCGCGGCCCCTCGAACCCGAACGGACGGGTCACCACGGCAACCGCCAGAGCACCGATTTCACGGGCGAGGTCGGCGATCACCGGCGCCGCGCCGGTGCCGGTACCGCCGCCCATGCCGGCGGTGATGAAGACCATGTCGGCGCCTTCGATGGCCTTCCGGATTTCGTTTTTGGACTCTTCCGCCGCGCTCTTACCCACCTCGGGGTTGCCGCCCGCGCCGAGGCCGCGGGTGAGGTTCGTGCCGAGCTGAATCTTGCGCTTAGCGTCCGACAGGTTGAGGACCTGGATGTCTGTGTTCATCGCGATGAACTCGACGCCCTGAATCCCGGTGGCAATCATCCGGTTGACGGCGTTCGATCCGCCTCCGCCAACACCGATAACCTTGATAACTGCGCTTCCGCCCTCTAACTGATTGTTTGCCATGTGGTGTGTTCCGTTAACCGTGCTCCGAACTCCCCCAAGTTTGAAGCCTCCGCCGCCCGGTATGCGGTGGAGACTCTGTGGATACCTTGGGGAATGCGAAAAATGCTAGGGCTTCGCGGCGAACATCGACCAGAGAGACCGAACTTTCGCCTGCCAGTTTTGCCCGTTGGCGGGTACCAACTCGTCCTCGAAGCTGTCGAACGCGAAGCGGGCCAGCCCGACGGCGGCCGAGAAGGATGCGGCGGACGGGGCGTTGACCGGCATCGCGGGAAGCGATTGCGATGGGCGGCCGGACCGGACCGTGCCAACCCCGAGAATCGCCTCGAAAAGCTCGGCGGTGCCCGGGAGCATGCTGGCGCCACCGGTAAGTGAAACGCCGTTCGCAAAGCGCGACTTACCGCTCTTTTCGATCACGGTCTTGGCATGGTTGGCGATCTCGCGCATACGGCTCTCGATGATTTCGCAGAGCACGCGGCGTTGCATCGGGCGCGCCTCGATGTGACCGAGCTGCATGACGTCGACGGAGTCGCCCTCGGGAACGGAGGCCGACATGGCGGCGCCCTTCGCGACCTTCAATGAATCCGCGGTTTCGGTGCTCGTGCGCACGAGGTGCGCGATGTCGCTCGTGACGAGCGTTCCGCCGATGGGGATGCTCGCGCAATGAATCAGCGAGCCTTCGCTAAAAACCGCGACGTCGGTCTTGCCGCCCCCGATATCGATACAGACGGCCCCGAACTCGATGTCCTGCGGCGAAAGAACGCCCATGCCGGAGGCCAACGGTCCGGCGATGAGTTGCCCGACTCGCTTGCCTGCGCCGCCAACCGCGCGCTCCAGGGGCTCGATCGCCTCTCGCTTGCCGGTTAGCACGTAAGTGGAGACCTCGAGTTGCCCGCCGGTGCGGCCGACCGGCTGGTGAACGCCGTGCTCGCCGTCGATGACAAACTCCCGCGGCATGGTGTGGAGCAGCTCGAGCGCATCAGAGACCGGGATCTGGCGGCTGTGGTTAAGGACCTGGAGGACGTCTTCGCGCGTGATCGAACGGGAACGGGGGAGGATCGGCACCATGCCCCGCGCGGTCGAACCCTCGACGTGGCTGCCGTTCACGCTGACATGGAAATCGTTGACCTCGACGCCGAGCTTGCCTTCGACCTGCCCGACCGCGGCGCTGATGGCCTGGGCGGTCGATTCGATGTCGCTGACGACGCCGCGCTTAACGCCCGTACACGGAGCGGTTCCTACTGCGACGATCCCGATTCCGTCTCCGGCGATCGGCTCGGCGACCAGGCACGTGACCTTGGTCGACCCCACATCCAATACAGTAGCGATTCCCATTGTTAAGCAGTTGTGTCAGCTTGACCCAAAGCTACCGCGGTTTGCGCGCCCTCGGTTTGGGCGGCAATACGGTTTAGGCGCCGCCGCTCGGAGGCGTCTTTGAGTCGGGTCAAGAGGTAGCGACGAATGAGGCTTAGATTGTTGAAGATGCGCCAACCGAGCACCAGCGCGCCGACGAGATAGAGGTCGACGAAGATCTTTTCGCCGAGCCAGGCCAAGCCGAACGCGATGATGATGTTCGAGAAGAAGCCGGTGACAAAGATGTCCTGGTGAAACTTCCCTTCCAGCCCGCTCCGGATACCGCCGCAAATGGTATCGAGGCCCGCCAGACACGCAATCGCCATGTACTGGCCGTAGGCGCCGGTAAGCGGGTGGCTCCAAAAGGCGCCGACGATGACGCCCAGCACAAGGGCGAAAACCGGGATCAGATACATCGGTCACTCCCGCGGAACGTCTTCATTTCGGAGGGGCCGGAACCTTCAACAGGCGGTGAGTCGTGCTGCCCGAAAAGGCGGGAAGGCGCATCGCCTTGACTGGAGTGAGCTGGACCATCGAGGGATCGATGCTGCGGATTTCCGCGAGCACGCCCCCCGGGAGGTTGAGGGCGCCTTGCATCGTGTCGGCTTCGCCGATAGCGCGGATTGCGACTGGGGAGGCGATTGGCGTGTTGTTGATGAGAATGGTTGAGCCGACGCATCGCACGCTGGTGGTGGTGACCACGCGGTGGCCGTTGACGGCGACGGCCTCGGCGCCGGCGTTCCAGAGCTCGTTCACTACCCGAAGCACGTCGCCGTCATGGATGATCTGCTCGTTCTGAAATGCCATCGGAGCCTTGCTGCTGTCCCGCAGCGTCACCATGAGGCCCGGGCCCTCGACTTCGGTCAACCCGGCGAACGCCTTCGTCTCCTGAAGCTGCTCGTTGAGCACCTTGGTCGAACCGGTTTGGGTCGAAATGGAACTCTCCATCTTGGTGTTCTCCGCCCGCAAGTGCTGGACCTCCTCAGAAAGCTTCTTTGCCTCTTCCTGGAGATCGAGCGAGCCCGCGCCCACCCGGGCCTGCAATTGGGGGGCGGCGATCGCGAAGCGGGCGGACCGTGTCTGCTCGGTCACCCACGCCAGCCGAAGCATCACGCCGAGGATGAGGCACATCGCGCTGACCGGCCAAACCCAGGCGAATTCGGGTGATCGATTAATCAGCGGTCGGATGCCCAAGCGAGACATGGCTAAACACAGGATGGCTTGGGGCCGTCAGGTTCACTTCGATGGCCCCGGTGAACAACTCGGGGCGTTCGCGGAGAAGGCCGGCGAGCTTTGACAATTTCTCATCCATGGCCTCGGCACCTCCAAGCACGACTCGTCCTGAGTCACCTCTATTTAAGCACACCGTCCCGGCCCCATCGAGGGCAATCTCACCTTTAAAATCCGGCCAGTGCCGGGGCAACGACTCGGCAAGGGCGGCAACTCCGCAAACCGGTGCGGAGCGAGCCAGGGCGAGGCGCGCGGTAAGCGCCTTGGCCGGGAGCCGAACCGATGGAAGGTGAGCGAGCGATTGGCGGGTCTTCCAGATCCGCCCCTCGTGGTCCAGAGCGAGTTGAGAGTGGCCGATTCGGGCGACGGGCGTTCGATACCGCAGATTCAAACGGGCGCTCCCAAAGACGTTGACGCTGAAGGCCGCCCGCTCGATCTCGGGCAAGCGTTGCACGGAACACTCGAGCGCGGGCACGTTCACCGCGAGCGCCGCGATGCCGGATTCGTGCTGCACGATTGCATCGATGGCGTCGCGATCTTCGGGCTGAGCGCCCACGACCCGGATCCGCCGCAGCGGGAGGAGCGGACTATTCCAGATCGCCGCACCCAAGTTAGCGGCCAGGAGCAGCAGAAGAAGCGCGTCCCACCGGACGCGCCGCTTAGTGCGGCGCGCCGCTGCGCGTGAGCGCATCCCGTACCAACCGCTCGCACAGCGTGTCGAAGTCGATCCCGTGGGCGGCGGCGCTGTTGGGAAGCAGCGACGTGCGCGTCATTCCGGGGAGGGTGTTGACCTCGAGGACGAAGATCTCGGCCCCGCGGACCATCATGTCTGTCCGGGTAGCTCCTTCGCACCCGAGAAGCCGGTGAGCTTTCAGGGCGATATGTTGACTCTCCGCAAGGACCTCGGCCGGCAGGCGGGCAGGAACGATCTCCTCGGTCGCCCCGGGCGTGTACTTGGAAGTGAAGTCGTACAGCCCGGTGGCGGGAACGATTTCCACCGGCGGAAGTGCTTCGTGCACGAGCACGGGAACAGAGATCTCGGTGCCCTCGATAAGCTCTTCGGCGATGACCTCATCCCCGTAGCTGAAGGCCTTGGCCAAGCCCGGACAGAGTTCGGAAGGTTCCCGGACGAACGCGACGCCGACGGTGCTTCCCTCGGCGTTCGGCTTGACGACGAGCGGACCTGAGAAGGGGATCGCGTCATCGCGATCACGAAGGGTTACACCACGGGGGACCCGGATGCCGCTCGCCTCGAGAATCCGCTTGGTCATCGACTTATCCATCGCCAACGCGCTGGCCTGGATTCCTGAACCGGTGTATGGGATGCCCAGGAGCTCGAGGAAACCCTGAATCGCTCCGTCTTCGGCGTGGGTGCCGTGAACGGCGAGGAACGCGAGGTCCGGCCGGTGCGGTCCGGTGAGTCCAGTGACGTCGCCCTTGCCAAGGAGGAGCTCGGTGGCGTCCAGAAGCTGCGCATCGTGGCCCAGCCGCGTCAGCGCAGCGAGAATCTCTCGGCCGCTGTGAATCGAAACCTCGCGCTCGCTCGAGTCGCCTGCGTACAGAACGGCGATCCGCAGCGGACGACTCAGTCCGGCTAGGGGGCGGTCTTCGAGCTCGGCGATGAGCGCCGGCGCGAAGTTGGCGATCGTCCCCGCCCCCATCCCGACAACGATATCCTGCGGCGCGAGCCAGCGGCGGACCTTTGCCGCAAGCTGGTGGCGGCTGGGAACGTATCGGCACGGAACATCAACCCACTCGGCAAGGACGGCGGAGCTGATTCCGGGGATCGGCGCCTCGCGAGCGGGATAGATATCGGTGAGAACCACTTCATCGGCGGCGCTGAGCGCTTCGGCGAGCTGGGGCCCGAAATCCTTCGTGCGGCTGTACAGATGGGGCTGGTAGACCACGATCAGGCGCCTGCCCGGATAGCGGCTCCGCAGCGCCTGAATGGAGACCGCAACCTCCGTCGGGTGGTGAGCGTAGTCGTCCACCACGGTTACGTCCGTGTCTAGAAGCACCTGGAGGCGGCGCTCAGCGCCGTGGAACGCTTGGAGCCCCTCGCGAAGCCGGCTCACGTCGGCATCCGGAGCGATCCGCTTGGCGGCCGCCATCGCGCCCGAGGCATTGAGGACGTTGTGCTCGCCGGGAAGGCTGAGATCCAGGCCGGGAATGGGGACGTACGGCTCGGCGGTAACGCCGGCTTCCTTCGCCACCTCCGTTGCCCCGGCGTCCGAAGCGGCGTAGATAAGGATTCCATCTTTCGGCAAGCGCCGAACGAACCGAAGCACACTTGACTTGAGGCCGGCGTAGTCGCCGTGGAAATCGGCGTGATCGAGTTCGAGATTGGTAAGGAGCACGAGCGAGGGATCGATATCGCGGAGGCCGTCGTAGGCCTCGCACGCTTCTACCACCGCCCACTCGCCTCTCCCGTTTCGCACCGGGCCGCCGAAGTCGGGCACGGATGCGCCAACCACGACCAGCGGGTCGAGCCCGGCATGAATGAGCGCCGAGCCAAGAAGGCCGGTGGTCGTCGTCTTGCCGTGGGTGCCGGTCACGGCGGCAACCTTGCGACTGCGGAGCAGCCACCCGAGAAGTTGGGAGCGCCGGAAGAGCCGAAGCCCGCGAGCTCGGGCGACCCGGACCTCAGGGTTTGCTGCCAGGTCGATCGCATCGGTCAGGACGAGGGCGTCGACGCCCTCGGGCAGCGCTTCGAAGTGGCCGACCGTCACAGGCACCCCGAGCGAGCGTGTGACTTCGGACTCGTAGGCATCGGACCCGGCTATCGCGAACCCCTCGGCCAATGCAAGGGGAACGAGGCCGCTCATGCCGGCGCCGCCGATACCGACCAGGAAGAGGGACTTGCACTCGCCCAGAGCCTCGCGAGGGGCGAAGAACTCAGCGATCTCGGCGGGCGTTCTCATCGGGCCGCGCCCATGACCACGTCGGTGATTGTCGCCGTCGCGTCCGGCATGTCCCAGGCCGCGAGGGCCTCGGCGGCCTTTCGCCGTCTTGGCTCGTCTGCCAGCCAGCCTTCGAGCGCCGAGGCAATCGCCTGCGGCGTGGTTGTGGCTTCGGAGAGGAGAGTGGCGGCGCCCATTTCGACGAACTCCTTAGCATTATGAAGCTGGTGGTCGTCGGCTGAGGTCGGCAGCGGGACGAGGACGCTGGGCAGGCGAAACACCGCATATTCGGCCAAGGTTCCCCCGCTGCGGCCGATCGCCACGAGCGCCTCGCCATAGGCCTTGGCCAGCTCATCCGCCTCGATGAAGGGTCGAAGTTCATAGCTCTTCGGCAGCTCGGTCGCTCTGAACTCGTCGAACTGCTTCGGGCCGGTCGCATGAAGAAAGTGGGCGGGCGCCTTCATGAGGGCGGCGGCGGCGGGCACCGTGCGATTGAGAAACGCGGAACCTTGCGAGCCGCCGATCACGGTGACGAGCGGACGGCGAGTCCCCCCTTTCGCCGCCGCCGCCCGCAGCTCGGCCCGAATCGGCTGGCCGGTTCGCACCGCGCCGGGATAGAGATTCTTGGTATGGCGGAAGACGCAGGTAAACGCCGCCGCCTCCTTGACAAAGAGGCGGTTCGAGCGACCGGGCACCGAATTCGCCTCGTGGATGACGTACGGGATGCCAAGGGATCTTGCCGCCTGAACTACCGGGGCAGCCGAGTAGCCGCCGGTCGAAAACACGACGTCGGCGCCGATCGCCTTCAGTTCGCGCTTGGCGAGCCGGGCGCTGTTGAGAGCACGCGCCAATCCGAGCCAGCCCCGCGGCGACCGGACCGAGTAGATCGGCTCAGACCCAAAGCCGACGAACGGGAAGTCGTTACGCTCGGAAGCATCGCCCTCCTGACCCCGCCGAGAGCCGAAGTAGGCGACAAACGCGCCGCGCTCACGCGCGGCCTTGGCTATCTCAAGCGCGGGAAAGACGTGCCCGCCCGTCCCGCCGCCGGTCACGACCAGCCGCAATTGGCGCCTCCTCGACGATGGCATGGGTCGGCGCGGGCCTTCGAACCGCGACCGCCTCGGTGACGCCGATAGCCGCCCAGAGCGCGAGCAGGCTCGAGCCGCCCGAGCTGACAAACGGGAACGGAATTCCGATGGGGGGGAGCGTACCGTTGGCTTGAAGCAGGTTGACGCAGCCCTGGAACCCAAGCCAGGTGGCCACTCCGATGAGGGTGAGTCGTGCAAACCGGTCCTCCAACGCCGCGGCCCGGTAGAGGAGGCGAACGACGATAGCGCCCAGCATCCCCAAGACGACAATGGCTCCGATGAACCCGTACTCCTCGGCCACGGTGGCCATCACAAAGTCGGTGGTGGTTGCCGGCATCAGGTGCTTGGCATGCCCGGCGCCGCTTCCGACCCCCCGAAGTCCGCCGCTCGCCATCGCGATCTCCGATTGCACCGTTTGGTAGCCGGAGTCGTCGATGTTGCGTTGCTCCCACCGCTGGAAGTGGTTAGCGATCCGAACACGCCGGTAGGGCTGGGCGACGAGCATGACTCCGCACAACACGATCGCAATCGCGATGCCGGCAAGCAACGAGCGCTTCGTGGCGCCTCCCGCCGTGGCGATCGCAAAGCCGGCGGCGGCGATAACGAGCCCTGTCCCCATGTCCGGCTCCTTCTCGATGAGTGCGATGGCAGCCACAACCCAGACGGCGGGGAGCCAGCGCTTCAGCTTGGCACTCGCCACGTTGTCGACCCACATCGAAAAGCTCGGCTGTTTCCGAATCTTCGCGGGCCAGGCGGAACGCTTGGCAAACACGGCAGCCAGGTAGATGATCGCGCCAAGCTTGGCGAATTCGGCGGGCTGGAACTGCAGGGGGCCGATCACTTTAACCCACCGGTCGGCGCCGTTCATCGTGTGGCGGAACGGCGGGACAAGGGCCATCACGAGCATGACGAGGCAAACGGTCCAAACAGCCTTGGACCAACGCCGTAACATATCCGGCCGGATGCGCGAGCAGACCCAGCCCGCGAGGAGCGCCAGCGGGAGGAACTCGAGCTGGGAAGTGAACTCAGGGGGGACGGCGCCGCGGCCGTGCTGGAGCGAGCGAACAAAGCCGGCGTCGAAAGCGAAGAACAGACCAATTACCGTCAGCAGCCCGGCCAGAAGCAGGATGACGGGATCGTGGATAGCAAGCCTTTGCCTCATTTCGAAAGCCACTCCTTGGCGATCATGCGAAAGACGTCGCCGCGCTCGCGAAAGTCGCGGTACGCGTCGAGCCCGGCGCATCCCGGCGCGAGGATGATCGCCTCGCCGGCGTGCGCCTGGGCAGTGGCGGCCGCGAAAGCAGCCTCCATCCGTTCGTAGTAGGGGAATCCGCCGCCAATTTGTGCACCGACGTCCTGGCCGTCCTGGCCAAAGAGATAGACGCGGTGTTTGGCGGTGGCGAGGTAGTCGCGGACAGGGGCGAAGTCGAGATTTTTGTTCACCCCGCCCATCAGGACGTGGGACGGCATGCCGACCGCTTGGAGCGAGCTCACAACCGCGCTGGGGTTGGTGCACATCGAGTTGTTGATCACGGTGACGCCGCCGTGCTCGCCGACCACCTCCATCCGGTGCGAAAGGCCCCGAAACCGTTCCAGGCCGTCAAGAAGCTCGGGGGGGCACGGGCCGGGTTCCTTGTGAGGGTCGGCGCCGGCTCTGCGGAGGACTTCGTGGGCATTGGAAGCGGTGTCCCGGAGCGCGAGGTTTCCAAGCGCGCCGTAGGCGAGGAGCGCGGCCATCTGGGCGTTCACCCGATTGTGGGGCTCGCGAAAGGGGAGGCCCGCCACGTGCTTACGCGTGCCGAGCACCCAGAGGTCGTCTCCCTCCATCCGAGCATGCCGGCCTTGGGCTCCGAACGTGAGCACCTGGGGGCCGGTTGGCTCGGGAACCTCCGGATCGTTCGCACGGACGACCGCCGTGTCGTTCGGCTGTTGGCGGCGAAAGATGTTGCGCTTGGCGGCCGCGTAATCCTCGAAGCGGTCGTACCGGTCCATGTGGTCGGGGGTGATGTTGGTGATGCCGGCACTGACCGGCTCGAACTGATCGACCCATTCGAGTTGGAAGCTGGAGACCTCTGCCACGAGGATGCGGTTGGCGTGGGCTGAGAGGGCCGCGTCGGTAAGGGGCCGCTCCGGGTAGCCGGAGCCGAAGATGTTTCCGCAAAGCACCGCTTCCTCGCCAGCGGCGAGAAGGCAGAGATAGGTCATCACGGCGGTCGTGCTCTTGCCGTTGGTGCCGGTGACCGCGACGATTGGAGCAACCGCGATTCGGTAGGCGAATTCGATCTCGCTCAGGACCGGCAGCCCGCTGGCGACGACCCTCTTGATGACCTGGTGGCGGCTGTCGACGGCCGGGTTCAGAACGAGATAGGCATACTTGGCGGGATCGATATCGCCCGTCCAGTTGAACTGAAGGTGGATTCCATCCTTCTCGGCAGCGGCGGCGGTCTCGGGCTTGGGGAGCTTGTCGCGGCTGTTCTCGTCGAACACCGTCGGCGTGCCGCCGAGTTCGAGGACGGCCCGCGCGACCCCGAGCCCGGAACGGCCGAGGCCGAAGATCGCGACGTGTTGGCCGGTTAGTCTCATTCCCGGATAAGGACCTTCGGAGCCTCGGGAAGTGAGACGCCGAGTATCGAGATCGAGGCGAGGGTGCACACCAGTTGGCCCAGCGCGAACATGGCGACGACGCGCGTTTCTTGCCAACCGGCCTTCTCAAACGCGTGATGGATGGGTGTGAATGGGAATAGCCGTCGTTTGAAGAGCTTCACCCATAGAATTTGTAGAGGTACCGGAAGGAGTTCGACGGCGAGCACAAGCAGCAGGACCCCGACACCAACCATCAGGTTGGGAAGCATCGGTGCGGTCGAGTGGTTCGGGGGCGGGCCAAGAGGTATCGCAGCGGCAGATCCGATCAGAGCTCCGAGAGGAAGAGACCCGACGTCGCCCATAAAGACCTTAGCCTTTGGAGCGTTTAGGAAGGCGAACGGAAGCATGGCCCCCGCCGCCAGGGCCAACAATTGGATGAGAGCGTAATTCTTGGTCAGGGCCGATACTGCGACCAGTCCGGGTATGAGGAGTAAGCCGATCGAGGCTGCCAATCCATCAAGGCCGTCCGCGAAGTTGTAGGCATTGGCGCACGCCAGGATGACGAACACGTCGAAGCCGAGTTGCACGCCCCGGTCCGCGCGAAGCCAGCCAAACAGGAGTGCAGCACCGAACTGCATGGCGAGCTTCTGCTTCCAGCCGAGACCACGTTTGCCTGGCATGAGGCGTGGGACCACGAAATCGTCCAGAAAACCGATGGCGGCAAAGAGGAAGACCAATATCGCATTGATGAGCCATGGGCTATTGGTTCGAGGGTCCGCCATTTGCCCGGTGCTGCCGTAAAACAACCAGTAGTCGCTCGATCCCGCCAGAAGCGGCGCGATGATCAGGAACGGGATCACGAAGATGAGCCCGCCCATCGTTGGAGTTCCCTGCTTGGCCCGATGAGTTTCGGGCGCATACTCGCTGACCTTTTGGCGGGAGTTCAGCACGATCAGAAGCCGGAAGATGGGGTAGGCGAGAAGCGAGGACAAGCCCAAGCCGAGCCAGAAGGGCGCGAGCGTCACTTCGGCACCGCCTTCTCCAATTCGAGCGATCGACTCCCCTTGATCAGGGCGACGTCTCCCGGCTTCAACTTTCGCCTCAAGAAGATTTCAACGTCGTACAGGTTCTCCGCCTGCTCGATCGTGTAAGGAATCTGGCCGCCCTTCAACAGTTCGTCCTGCGTATCCTCGGTGCCGGCGCCGAAAAGCATGATCCAGTCGACGCGCGCCTGGAGGAGGGCCCGGGCGACGTCCCGGTGGCCGGTCATCGACGCCTCCCCAAGCTCCTTCATCTCGCCGATCACGGCGATTCTTCGTCCCGACACGTCACCCTCGCCCAAAACTTCGATGGCGGGCAGCATGCTTGCAGGGCTGGCGTTATAGGCGTCGACGAGAAGAGTCGCGCCGTTCCACTCGCGGACCTCCATGCGGAGCGGAGGAAGCTTGGCATTCCGGAGCAGCGCCGCGGCATGAGCCGGCCCGATCCCGACGCAGTTCGCGGCCAGAATCGCGGCGGCGGCATCAAGCGCGATATGACGTCCGATGGCGGGAACCTCGGCGATCCACTCGGCGCCGTCGAGCGTCCCGGTCACCCCGCATCCCGCCCAACCGTGAGGAGCGTAGCCGGTGATCCGGCACTCGGCTCCGGAGCCGGTTCCAAACGTACGCACCCGCGCGGGTGATGCGGCGGACAGCGCATCCAGGAAGTCATCCTCGGCCCAAAGGACGGAAGCGCCATCCTCCGGCAACGCCTGGAGCATCTCGGACTTGGCCTTGGCAATCCCCTCGCGGTTGCCCACGAGCTCCATGTGTGAGAAACCGATGTTGGTGACAACCCCGATCGTCGGTCGATTGAAGCTGGCTAGGTGCTCGATGTGGCCGAAACCCCGCATCCCCATTTCGCATACCACGACCATGTGCTCCTGGGTTAGCTCGGTCCACATCAGCGGCGCGGTGTACTCGGTGTTGCGGTTTCCCTCGGTTTTGAGCACCAACCCGAGCGGCTCGACCGCCGCGGCGATGAACTCCTTCGTCGTCGTTTTGCCGGCGCTGCCGGTGATGCCGATGACCGGCCCATCAAAGCGGTCTCGATAGGCGGACGCCATCTTTGCCAACGCGGTGGGAAGGTTTCGGACGAGGATATGGGGGCCCTCGACCGGTTGCTCCGCGACTGCCGCGACCGCACCCGCCGTCAGGGCACCGGGAACGTGCTCGTGACCGTCGGACCGAGCACCCTTAATGGCAAGGAAAACGTCACCCGGCTTGACGTCCCGCGAGTCGGTCGCCCACCCGGTGGCCTCCAGTGAGTCCGCGATCCCCGCGGGGGTGCCCCCCAACAGCTTAGCCAACTCGGCAACCGGTGTCGGCTTCATGCGCATGCCTCTATTGCCCGGCGCGCCAGCTCGCGATCGTCCATCGGGTGTTTCGTGTGGCCGATGATCTGGTAGTCCTCGTGCCCCTTTCCGGCGATGACGACGGCATCGCCGGGCTGGGCATGCCGGACCGCGTATGCGACTGCCTCCACTCGGTCCAGAATCGAAACTGACTCGGCGCCAGGCACGACGCCGGCCTGCACTTCCGAAAGGATAGCGGCCGGATCCTCGGTTCGAGGATTGTCGCTGGTCACCACGGTGAGGTCGCTCCGCTCACTGGCCGCCTTGGCCATGATCGGCCGCTTGGTACCGTCACGGTCGCCGCCGCAGCCGAACACGGTGATGACTCGCTTGGGTTGAAGCGCCCGAACGGCGTCGAGCAGCTTGATCAATGCGTCGGGAGTGTGTGCGTAGTCGACGATGATTCCGATTCCAAGACCGTTCGGGACCGGCTCGAAGCGGCCCGGCACCGGGCGAACCTTGGGAAGCGCCGCGACCACCGACTCCATGGAATAGCCCAGAGCCAACATACCGGCAACCGCGCTCAAGGTGTTGCTGACGTTGTAACCGCCCCCCAACTGTACGGTCGCAACTCCCGTCTGCTCGCCGCGCCAGTTAAAGCGGACTTCGATTTCCTCCAGCCCGACCTTGACAGGCTCGGCGGTGAGGAACGCCCGGTTCGAGGACTCCAGGGAGTAACGAATCACGGGCCGGGAACTTCGGGCGGCCCACTCGGCGCCAATCGGATCGTCGATGTTGATTGCAGCGGTGAATGCCTTCTCGGATTGGGCGGGCAGGTCGCTGAACAGGCGCCACTTGGCGTCGGCGTACTGCTCCATCGTGCCGTGAAAGTCGAGGTGATCCTGCGTCAGGTTGGTGAACACGGCGGCATCGAACTCGGTGCCATCCGCCCGGCGCTCGGCAAGGGCGTGCGAACTGACCTCCATCGCCAGCGCTTTGGCGCCGCGGGCGTTCGCGTCGGCGATGATGTTGACGAGCTCGACCGCGAACGGGGTGGTGTTGCCGACCGCCACGTCGCCGGCTTCGTCCTTGTAGCCAAGGGTGCCCAGGTAGGCGGCTGGCGTTCCGCACGCGGAAAGCAGGTCGCGAAGGATCCAAGCCGTGGTCGTCTTCCCGTTCGTGCCGGTCACGCCAAGCACTTTGAGCTTACGCGATGGGTGGTCCAAGAGCGTGTGGGCAAGCCGCCAGATCGCCTCGCGGAAGCCGAGCTCGCCGCCGGCGGGGAGGATGTAGGGGATCAGCGCATGGTCCACGCCTGCCCGCGAGTTGAGCACGGCGGCGGTGGCGCCGGCGGCGGCGGCCGACTCGATGAGCGCGTGGGTGTCGGTTCGCGCGCTCGGCATGCAGAAGAAGAGATCGCCGGGCCTCACCAGGCGGCTATCGGCGATGGGGCGCAAAACCTCGGCGTCGCCGGATGCGTCCGCGATGGACGCGCCCGACGCATTCACGAGATCGGAGAGCCTCATGGCACGAGCGTATCTGAGCGCGTCGGGGGCAGGTGGTACCGTCGGATCACCGCCTCGGCGAGATGCTTGAAGACGGGGCCGGCGACGCTGGCGGCGTAATAGTTGCCGTTGCGCGGATTGTCGATCATCACGAGAATCATCGCGACCGGTTTTTCGGCGGGCACAAAGCCGATAAAGTTGCTGACGTAGCCGCCCTTGCCGTTTCGCTTTTGCGCGGTGCCGGTCTTCCCTGCAAGCTCGTACCCTGGCAGGCGAAGTTCGCGGCCGGTTCCGTGGGGATCGTCGAAGACACCCTTCATATAGCCAAGCACGGTGGCGGCGGACTGAGCGGTCATGACTCGCTTGCCCGGAGGCGCCGGTTGGACGGTCGGCCCCACGCGGCTAACCAACCTAGCCGGCATCCGTACCCCGTCGTTGCCCAGGGCGGTGAACGCGCTCGCCAACTCGACCGGCGTGCAGGTAAGCGATTGGCCGAATCCCAGATCGGCGAGTTGGAGCTTCCAGGCGTAATCCTTGCGGTTGATGCTGCCCTGAATTTCGGCCGGCATCTTGAGGCTGGTCGGCTGGAATAGGCCGAGCGAGTCGAGATAGGTGAAGAAGGGATCGCGGCCGATCATCATCGCCCAGCGGGCGGCGCTCACGTTGCAGCTTTGGGCGATCGCCTTGTCGATGCCGGTCAAGCCGTGCGCACGGTTGCCGTGGTGGTCATCGCAGCGAACCTTAGAGACGCGGTTGATGCTGAGCTCGCCTTTACAGTAGTAGGTATCGCCCGGCTTGACGACGCCGGCATCCAGCGCCTTGCACAAGGTGAGCGTCTTGAGCATGGAGCCGGGCTCGATCCGGGACATATAAGGGGCGGCGATGCCGGAGATCCGCTCGCCCGGGACCTTGGACGCAGGGGCGGACGGATTGAAGGAGGGCGAGCCTGCCATCGCCAAAATCTCGCCGGTCGCCGGCTTCATGATGATGATGGAGCCGCTCACCGCGTTCTGCTCGGTCACCGCGCCGCGGATGCTTTCGGACGCCGCGAGCTGGAGCACGCTGTCGATGGTGGTGACCACGTCTTCCCCATCCTTTTTCGGTCGGGAGGAGCCGTCGAGCCGGGCAGGTTCGAACGAGCCCGTTCGGTCGACCAGGCCGATTCGCTTTCC
Organism: Fimbriimonadaceae bacterium; assembly: GCA_035295605.1. GTDB lineage: Bacteria > Armatimonadota > Fimbriimonadia > Fimbriimonadales > Fimbriimonadaceae > DAIDHV01. The sequence continues at coordinate 19,581 of DATGIR010000531.1, forward strand.
GGAGGCGCCGCGCAACTGGCCTTCAAACGCACCTTCGAGCCCCCGTGCCTTGACGCCGGGGTCGAGCGTTCCGGTAACGGCCGCGGCATCCAACCCCAACGGGTAGGAGCGAATCGGCGCGGTGGCGACCGAAACCCCGTCAGCCCTCCATCGGGTCTTGACGCGCTCCACAGCTTCGGCTTGGTTGTGGTCCAGCTCTCCGGGCCAAGTTTCAACGTCGGACGTGTCGCTCAGCCGCTCGAGGTCGGCCTCCGGGATTCCGGCGGCGGCGGCGAGCTCGGCGAAGAAGCCTCGACTCTTCGGAACCTTTGTGAAACGAACGGAAAGCTCCCACGCGGCTATATCCTGGGCCAGCGGCTTCATGTCCGCAGTTAGAACCGATCCCCGGCGCGGGGGATCGACCCGCGTCACCGTGAAGCGATCGTCGCGCGTAGCCCGCGCGATCAGCCCGTTCGCGCGAACGAGCTGAAGCGAAGCCTGCGTCACCCCGGTCGCGGCGAAGGCCCCGATCGCGATCGTGACGGAGAGGGGCGGCCGGGGCATTTACTACTTCTTGGATGGCTTGGCGGCCACGGAAAGCTTATAGGGCGGGACAAAGTGGTTAAACGTAGCCCAACGCGCGACGGTCTCGTCCGAATTCAGGACGTCCACCGCTCGCCGGAGGCCGCCCTCCGCGAGGTGCGCAGAGGTCGCCCGATCCGTGCTTCGAATGGCGTCGCGGTTGGCCGCCTCCAGCGAAACGTTGCCGGCGAAGCCGCTGGTTACGTAGGTTGCGACGCCGGCGGTCGTGAAGATCATGACGTTAAGCAAGACGGCGGCGAACAGGTTTGTGGCGCGCGCGCGCACCCGACTTCGCGGCGGAGCGCCGACTGGCGGGAACAGGACGTTGCCAGGTAGGCCGACGGCGACGGGGCGAGGACGGATCGGGACTTCGAGGTCCACCGGGGTTGGAAGGGAGATTGCGCTCATTGAAGGTTGATTTGGGAAAGTTAGGTCGTGGCGCGGATGCTGCCGCGCTGGGGTCGATTCAGGCGATACGCCGTAAGGCGCGCAATTTCGCGCTACGGCTCCGGCGGTTTCGATTAATTTCGGCCGTCGTCGGTGTCAGCGGTTTTCGGTAAATCTCTTCAAACCCGGCTTCCGCAAGCTGGCGGAAGGCGGTCTTCACGATGCGATCCTCGCCCGCGTGGTAGCTCAGCACCGCGATGACGCCGCCCTTGGACAGCGTTTCGGCCGCGTCGAGGATGGCCTCCCGCAGTCCTTCGAGCTCCCGGTTCACGGCTATTCGAATCGATTGGAACACGCGGGTGGCGGGATGGATCCGCTTCTCTCGCGCTCCGGGTGGAACGGCGGCGAGAACGGCGTCGACGAGATCTTGAGTGGTGCGGAGCGGCTGGCTCCGGCGTCGCTCGACGATCACCTTGGCGATCGCTCGAGCCCACCGCTCGTCCCCGAACTCGAACAGAATGTTCTCGATTTCGTGAGGCGCGAGGCGATTCAGGAGCGCCGAAGCGGGCTCGCCCTTGGAGCGATCCATCCGCATGTCCAGCGGCCCGCTATCCCGGAAGGAGAATCCTCGCTCCCGATCGTCGACCTGGGCGGAGTTCAGGCCGAGGTCCATCAGGATCGCGTCCGGCTGCAGGTGCTCCTCATCGAGCACCTGCCTGAGCTGCCGGAAATCTGCGTGCCGGGTGACCAGCCTTACGTCCGTGGGTTCGCCGAGATTGCGCCGGGCGACCTGGAGCATCTTCTCGTCCCAATCCAATCCCAACACGGTCCCACCCGGCCGGACGGCGTCGATGAACTTGCTCGAATGGCCGCCGAGCCCGAGGGTGCAGTCGGCGACAACCGCACCCGGCCCAAGGGCGAACACCTCGAGGATTTCATCCGGCATCACCGGCTGATGCACGAACTCGTGACTGGCTTCCACGTCAGCCATGGCGAACGAAACCGTCCTCCAGCGGAGTGCGTTTGGCAGTGCGAAGGGCCATGTCATAGCTGCCCCTTCATTTGGCGGTAAGCCTTTTCGACGGCCTTGCGGCGCTCGAGGCCGTACGTATCGGGATGGGTTCGGAACGCCTCGTATTCCTGCTTGGCCCATATCTCCATGCGGTTGCCGCAGCCGAGCAGGACAACCTTGTCCTTAAGGTTGGCGGCGTTTCGCATACGCTGCGGCACGACGAAGCGCCCCTGTCCGTCAAATTTGATGTCGTCCTCGGCGTCGGCGAGGATGTACCGCGTGTACTCCTCGGTGCCGGCGTTAATGCTCTCGTGGCGAAAGATATCTTCGACCACGCTTGCCCACACGCTCTCGGGGTAGGCGATTAGGCAGCCGGTTTGACCGATTGAGAGGACGAAGGATTCCCCGAGGCGTTCGCGCTTCTTCTTCCCTACCAGGATGCGCCCTTTATCGTCGATGGTCGCCTCATCTGTGCCGGTCAACCATCCGCCCGCTTTTGGCCCATCCGTGGCGCTCATACGACGTTCTCAAGCCTCGATAAAAGAGCGGACGACTACTGCTTCCATGCGTCATCGTCCGCCAACTGCTGGGATGGCACCCCGCCTTCCCTGGGTGAATTCGGCTACCCTCATGGCCGCTTTCCTCCACCTGACTGGGATTATAGTGGGAAGATCCTCCACTCGCAACCACTTTTTCCACTTTTTGCGTGTTTTTTAGTAAAAAAGTGGCCCGACTAACGGGAAAGGTGAAGACTTGTTAGCTTTTAGTAGTTATACGTCTACTAGTTTGAAACTGCGTGACTACGTGAAGTCGGGGATCGGGGATCAGGGATCGGGGATCGTGTGGCACCGGCTTCAGCCGGTGGTCGTGATTCGTGATTCGTGAATCGTGAGTCGTGAGGGGAGCGGGGCGCGGCACTGGCTGAAGCCAGTGGCACACATGGAGTCCGAAGAGGGAGGGAGGGCACAGATCAGGAGGGCGAAATAGAACGCACCCGCTGCCGGGGGGCTGGCGGGTGCGTCGCTGACTCGATTTCGGATCTACGTCCGTTTCCTCAGTTCTTTGGTGGCGTCATAAGGGGTCTTCCTTCTCGCGGGCTTCGTTGGCCGCTCGCAGGCTGGCACCAGTCGAAAGCCGAAATGGGTCTGATTTGAGCTCCATTCTTGAATTCGATCCTATTCATCGGATCTTTCATCCGATCCTATTCATCGGACCGTACTTTCTAAGTCGGAGGGAACCCGATTTCCTTCGCCCGTTAGGATACGGGGGCGAAGCGTTTCCAGTAATGTTGCTTACGCTGGTTTTGCGGTGTCCCAGATTCAACGAGGCGACACAATAGAGATATGGGTTCCCAAGTTCTCGAAGCGCTCGCCGAGCGGGTCCTCGTATTCGACGGGGCAATGGGCACCCAGATTCATGCGTCGAACCTCCAGCCGGCCGACTTCGTGATCCCGGCGAACTCGGCCCACGCGAAAGTGGCGGCGGCGGCCGAGCGCATGGGGGCCACGCCGTTGGACGGGTGCAACGAGCTGCTCAACGTCACCCGCCCGGACGTCATCGAGGCGATTCACTCGAACTACTTCGCCGCCGGCGCGGACTTGGTCGAGACCAACACGTTCGGATCGAGTTCGATCGTGTTGGCCGAATACGGAATCGAGGAGCTGGTCTACGAGCTCTCGCTCGAGGCGGCCAAGATCGCCCGGCGCGCGGCGGACAAGCACGCGTCAACCAAGCCGCGGTACGTCGTCGGCGCGATCGGCCCGGGCACCAAACTCGTCTCCCTTGGGCAAACGAGTTGGCAGGAGCTCGAGACGAGCTATTTCGACGGCTACCGAGGGCTGCTCGAGGGCGGCGCCGACGCGCTGCTCCTGGAAACGACCCAGGACTTGCTCATGGTCAAGGCGTGCATCGTCGCGGCCACTCGAGCGATGGCCGAATTCGGCCGGAGCGTCCCCTTCTTCGTCCAGGTGACGATGGAGCAGACCGGCACGATGCTCCTCGGCAGCGAAATCGGGGCGGCCCTCAACATGATCGAGGCCTTCCCGCAGGTCACCGCTTTCGGAATCAACTGCGCGACCGGGCCGGTGGAGATGGCCCCGCACGTGCGGTTCCTCTCCCAGAATTCGACCCGGCCGATTTCGGTCCAGCCGAACGCGGGGCTGCCCGAGATGGAAGCGGGCCGGGCGGTGTACAAACTCACCCCCGAACAGCTAGCCGAGCACCACTCCACCTTCGTGAAGGAGTACGGGGTTGCCCTGTGCGGCGGCTGCTGCGGAACCACCCCGGACCACATCCGGGCGGTGGCGGACGCGGTCGGCGGGCGCAAGCATTCGGCGGGCGCGCATTGGCGACAGGTCGCGCCCCTCTTTCCCGGCTTCGACTTCACGATGAAGACCGACGAACAGGCGGCCGCGCTCAACCTGGTCGGCTGCTCTTCGCTCTACCAGTTCCAGCCGTACGAGCAGGACAGCTCCTTCTTGATCGTCGGAGAGAAGACCAACGCGAACGGCTCCAGGGCGTTCAAGGAGATGCTGGCAGCGGAGAACTGGGAAGGGTTAACGGAGCTCGCGCGCGAGCTCGAAGGCGAGGGCTCCCACTTGCTGGACGTTTGCGCCGCCTACGTCGGCCGGAACGAAGTGGCCGACATGAAACACATCCTGGCCAACTACAACCGGCATACCACGGTGCCGATCATGGTCGACTCGACCGAGGCGCCCGTGATCGAAGCGAGCCTTCAGTCGCTGGCGGGCAAGCCGTTGGTCAACTCGATCAACTTTGAGGACGGCGGCGGGAGGGTCGAGTCGGTGCTCGAGCTCTGCCGCAAGTACGGAGCGGGGGTGGTCGCCCTGACGATCGACGAGGACGGCATGGCCAAGAGCGTCGAGCGAAAGCTCGCGATTGCCGACCGGCTGCTGGACGCGACGCGCGCCTACGGGCTGCCCGACCACGACGTGTTCATCGATGCGCTGACGTTTACGCTCGGCTCGGGAGACGAGGAGTTTCGGGGGGCGGGGGTGGCGACGATCGAAGCGATCAAGGCGATCCGAGCCCGACACCCGCGCGTGAACACGATTCTTGGGGTTTCGAACATCAGCTTCGGCCTCAAGCCGGCGGTCCGGAAGATTCTCAACTCCGCGTTCCTTCATTACGCGCGCGAGGCAGGGCTGACAAGTGCGATCGTGCACTTCAGCAAGATCGTGCCCGAGACGCAGATCGAGCCCGAGGTCTGGCAGATCGCGTCGGACTTGGTCTTTGACCGGCGCAAATACTCCGCGTAGGCGCAAGGTACCCTCACCGCATGCCTTTGCTCGGTTTCGCGGTGCTGTGCGCCTGCTTGCAGGCCGGCAGCCAGGCGCCGCCGAAGAACCCGCCCAAGCCTCCAGCCGATAAGCTCGTCGTCTCCGACATCACCGTCGGGACCGGTGACCCGGTGGCGAACGGCGACCAAGTGACGGTCGACTACACGGGCAAGCTCACCAGCGGCAAGGTGTTCGATACTTCCAAGAAACCGGGCCGCACCCCGTTCGTGTTCTTCGTCGGGATGGGGCAAGTGATCCAAGGCTGGGACGAGGGATTGATCGGGATGAAGGCCGGCGGCGCCCGGAAGCTGGTTGTCCCCGGCAGACTCGGTTACGGCGAGCAAGGGAGCCCGCCGACGATTCCGCCGAACGCGACTCTCGTCTTCACGGTCGCGCTCAAGAAGGTTGAGCACCCGATCAAGAGGCTCAAGATCAA
>DATGIR010000532.1:0-3487 GCA_035295605.1 Fimbriimonadaceae bacterium
GTCCTCCACGTTTACGACCGGAGTGTGCCACCGCATGATTCTGGAGGAGTGGCCGGCGATCAAGGCGGACATCGACGGCAGGCGGCTTTCACCGATCGGTCTCGTTCGGGGCAGCGAGACGCCGTTGGACTTTGCGGCAACCTTCCGCGACCTCTCCAAGTGCCATCAAGTGCTGGCGTGGGGCTACGACGTGAGCGGGACCTCTGTGACGCTGCGCATCTACGATCCCAACTTTCTGGCCGACGATCGAACGATTGCATTCGACACCGGCGACCCGGAGCGGGCATCGGTGACCGTCACCGGCTACGACGGCGATCCCTTTCGGGCCTTTTTCCGCGAAAGCTACGCCTACCACGATCCCCGCACGCCGCTCGAGTACAAGCTGGCAGGTGCGAACGTGGTATCCAGCCCGGGTATCGCGCGCTAGCCGCCGAGCGCCTTGGCGAAGGGCTCGAGGTCCTTGTAGCTCCCAACCCATGTGGTGTACATGACGCCGCCCATGTTCGGGGTGTCGGCCGCGTCCCTCAGCCAGCCGACGATCGAGTCGGGCGGGCCGTCATAGTAGCCGGCGAGCACCTGGTGGCAACCCAGCTTGGCGAAGTGGTCGAGGCTCGATTTGCGCGTCGCCGGGTTGGATTGCCAGCTGACGACCGTGATTCCGGGCTCGAGGCCAGCCCACGAGCCGCTCCACGGTCCGTCCCCCTTCACGAGATAGTAGCTTCCTTTCGCCTGGGCGTTGTGGGTCGGGTCGAACATGTCGCTCCAAACCAGGATTTCCTTGCCGGGGTCCTCGGCCTTGACGGCGTCGATGCAGAAACGCACGTTATCCGCCAGGAGTTGACCGGGCCGTTTGCCCGAATCGACGCATGAGCGGTCCCAGCCGGTCATGCGAATCTCGTCGTGGCTGAGCATATAGCCGTCCGGCGCCAGGTTCCTGTGAACCTGCTGGATCTGCCACTTGAGGAGCTCGCGTGTCTTTGGCTCTGCCATGCAGATCATCGCCTGCCCATCGTAGATGAGGGCGGTGTGGGAGTAGCTGACCTTCACCCGGTCGCCGGGCCGGATTCGGCTGCCTGGGGCAAGCGTGAGGGTTGGCCCTGGGTGCCAGGCGTCGAAATCCCCGCGCCAGTTTCGGTTGCCCATCTTCGGATCGACGGCGCCGTCGTAATCCTGATGCTCGACGTAGGTCTTGGTTCCGTCGGCATTGGTCACCCGGAAGGGCGCCCCCGACCGCCGGACCAGATTCACGAGCCCGGCCGGTTCGATCTTCACGTCGTCCCACCAGATCGTTCCGCCCTTGCCGCCCCAGACGCCGATGTAGAAGTTCACGGTCGCGTTGTCGAGAGTGTTGAAGGTCACATCGACCTGCTTCCATGGCATCGTTCGTTCGATGGGAAGGCTGACGTACTGGAGGGCTTGGCCGGTGGCGCCGAGGGCGAGGATTTGGGTTGAGCCGGGTGTTTCGAAATCCTTCGTTTTGACCTTGAGGGAGACGTGGTAGTACCGGAACGGCTGGAGGTGGAGCACCTGCTCGGCGCGGGCGTGGCCGTTCTGGGGGTCGAACTTCCCGATGTCCGACATGCGGAGGCTGGTCGAGCCTTCGGCGGCATCGGTATGGTCGAGGACGCAGATCTTGCCCGGCTGGTCGACCCAATCCCAGCCGGACGGCGAATCGCCCTTGGCTTCCTCGAAGCCGCCGTTCTTGAGTGGGTGCTCCTCCTCGGGGACCAGCTTGTTACCCTGGGCGACGAACGGCGCGTCGACGACCGGCAACCCCTCGGCGAGGTTCGGGTCCTTGCCGAGGAGGTCGTTGGAGTAACCGATGGGGGCGACGCAGGCGATGAACCGCATCCCCAGCTTTTTGACGGCGGCGCGGAAGCGCGCGCAGTTCGCCTCGTAGCGGCCGTCGAAGTCGCCCCAACGGCAGAACTTGCTGTCGGCGACCATCACGCCGTTGTATCCGAGCTTCTGCGCCCGGCTCAGCATTTGAATGCCGGAGGCGACGTTGGCGTCGACAAGGAGGTTGGTGGCGAGATAGACCCAGCGCTGGTTGACGGTGGGGGGTGCGGAGATGGCGAGGGCGAAAAGCGCGGCGGCGAGCACGACGTGGGTCTACCTCACTGCTTCATCCGGCGCTTCAAACGGTCCCACGTATCCCCACCGAAGTCCTCGGCGGCGTCCAAGATCTTTCCCCGCAGCTTCACGGCCCGCGCCTCAAACCGCACGGCTGCCGCTTCCGCCAGGGCCCGGGCGTCGGGACCCAGGTCTGGAAGCTCCCGAAGCACGCGGGCCACGAGCAGCGCGTCCTGGTTCAGGCCGAGCAGGTCCTGCAGCTTTCGAAGCTGCTTCGCCAGTTTCTCGGCAGGCTTGCCGTAGTCCGCCGCGAAGAACTCGACCGCGTAACGGAGCCGCTTGATGCGCCGCCGCAACCGGTGGATGTCCTCTGCCGGCGACGCCTTGGAGAGTCGCTTGGCTGCCGAGCGGGTCGCGTCGTAGGCCTCCCGGAGAACCACCGGCGCCGCTTCCAGACAGGGTGCGCTGCCCGCTGAGGGGGGGCTCTTTCGAAGGGTGAGCTTCAGGGCATCGAGTGGGCTGTCCTTAACCAGGCAGACCGTCAGGTGCAGCCGCGCCGTAGCCTGAATGGCAACGATCCGCTCGAGGACCTCCAGGTGCGCCGCCGATTCGTCATCGCCCCAGGCGTCGAGGGCGATGTCGAGGTCGCGCACGTGCCCTAACTCCAGGAAGAGCCCGTGGAGGGGTTCGTCCAGCGCGGTCACCTCAGGGCGCAGGAACGAGCCCAAGACTCGAATCGCAGTCCGAATCCGACGAATCGTGACCCGGAGATCGTGGACTGCTTCCGGATCTTCGGTCGCCAACACCGCCGCCTTCAAGGCAGCGGTCTTGGCCGTCTCGCCACGAACGAAGCTCAGCGCGGCTGCGCCGATCGATCGTTCCGGTGCCGGTCCGCCCGCCATCTCCTTCATCATGACCCCTCGGACCGAGGCTTCCGGCCCATCCCGGTAGACCGGACGGGCGGTTCGGTGCCACAACGTGGCATTCCTTGCACTGAGCTTGCCCGAAGGAGGGCCGCCTTGGCACGAAGAAGAACCCGGATAATCCACGTCTGGCTCGCGCTCCCGACGATCTTCGCCGTCGTTATCGGCTGCGGTGGAGCGGGGGGCGGAAGTCAGTCCGGTTCCCAGGGATCCTCCGGAACAGGTTCGACCACCGGTTCCACCACGGGTAGCACGACCGGCTCGAGCACATCGACGACGGGTACGACGGGGAGCACCACGGGCGGCACGGGAGGTGCCGGTGTGCCGGACCTCGGGCCCGGCGCCGACATGCACGGATTTGTTCCGTTCCCGGCCGACAACGCCTGGAATACGCCGATCGACGGTGCGCAGGTCGACCCGAACTCCGCCAACCTGATCGCGAGTATCGGCACCGGCACCGGCCTCCACCCCGATTTCGGCGCGAACTGGAA
>DATGIR010000533.1:0-2482 GCA_035295605.1 Fimbriimonadaceae bacterium
GCGGCCGCCACCTGGGCTCGATCGAAGCGGACGGGTTCGTGGCGGTCCGGTTCGAGGCGATGCTGGAGGCGTTGGAGGGCGCGACGCCCGACGACGCGAGTGTTCGGGCGCTGCTTCAGGCGGCGCGGGTCGACCCTTCGGAGGCGCAGATGCCGAGCGTGGAGACGTTCATGCACGGGTACTTGCTAAGCCTGCCGGGGGTGAGCTGGGTTGGGCACACGCACCCCGTCTCGCTCTTGGCGATTCTGTGCTTGCAGGATGCCCGGGCGATGGCCAAGCTGCGGCTGTTCCCCGACGACGTGGTTTGCTGTGGCCCGGAATCCGCGTTTGTAGGCTACTGCGACCCGGGCATACCGTTGGCGCGGGAGATCAAGGCGTCGGTCGAGGCGTATGTGAAGGCTCACGGCGCGGCGCCGAAGACGATTTGGCTGGCAAACCACGGTCTGATCGCGCTAGGGGCGACGCCGGGTGAAGTGGCTACTGCTAGCCTGATGAGCGAGAAGGCGGCGAAGGTGCGGCTCAGTACGCTTGGGCAGGCGCCGGTGGCGCTGACGGCAAGCCAGGTGGCGCGGATCGCGGGCCGGCCGGACGAGCATTACCGGCAGGAGTTGTTGCGGCGGATGGGAATCGAATAGCTACCGATCGCCATCGTCCTCGCTCAACCGCCCCTTGGCGCCCATCATGCGGTCGGATCGCACGGTTCGAGTATCGCATGATTACCTCCCGCCCAATCCGCTGAAGTTGAGGCCCCGCATGAAGTAGCGCTGGGCGCAGAAGAAGATGATCACGGTTGGGACGATATGTACAAGCGAGGCGGCCATGAGCTGGCCGAACTCGGAGCCGAACGAGTCCTGGAACATCCGGAGGCCGAGGCTTACGGTGTACTTCTCGGGCGTGTTGAGGTAGATGAGCGGGCCCTCAAAGTTATCCCACTGGCCGAGGAACGAAAGCACCCCCACGGTTGCCAGAGCCGGGCCGCAGAGCGGCAGCAGAACCCGCCACCAGATGCGCAGGTAGCCGGCGCCGTCGAGCATCGCCGCCTCGTCCAGCTCGAGAGGCAGCCCGAGCATGAACTGGCGTAGCAGGAAGATGTTGAACGCGCCACCGAAGAAAGCGGGGGCGACAAGGGGGAAGTAGGTGTCGATCCCGTGCAGAGCCCGCCAAATGAGGAAGACGGGAATCATCGTCACGTGGTGGGGCAGCATCATGGTCGCCAGCATCATGCCGAACGTGAGGCCGCGACCCCTGAACCTAAACCTCGCGAAGCCGTAGGCGACCAACGAGCTGACCACCACTTGGGCGGCCGTGCTGATCGCCGCGACGAGCACGGTGTTGACGACGAAGTGGCCGAACGGCAACTCCGTCCAGGCCTTGGCGAAGTTGTCCCACGCCGGATGGCGCGGAATGAGCCGGCCGGGCTCGCGGGCATACTCCTCGCTGCTCTTGAGGGCAATGGAGAGCGTCCAGAGTAGCGGCATCAGGCAGAGCGCGCCGAGCCCGACGAGAACCGCGTACACGCAGGTTCGCTTCACGCCTGCTCACCTTCGTAGTAGACCCAGCGCCGCGAGCCCCAAAACTGGATGCCGGTGACCACGAGAAGGATCACGAACAGCACCCACGCCAGGGCGCTCGCCTTGCCCAGCTTGAAGTACTCGAAGAAGTTTCGGAACAGGTAGAGGGCATAGAACAGGGTCGCGTTGTTCGGCCCGCCGTTGGTCATGACGTAGCTGGAGGTAAAGAGCTGGAACGCGCCGATAAACCCCAGGATCAAGTTAAAGAAGACAACCGGCGAGAGCAAGGGCAGGGTGACGTTTCGGAATTGCTTCCAAGTGCCGGCCCCGTCCAAACGCGCCGCCTCGTAATAGCTCTCTGGGATCCCCTGGAGCCCGGCGAGAAAGATGATCATGCGCCCCCCGCCGATTCCCCAGAGGGACATCAGGACGAAGGCCGCGAGGGTGAAACGCTCGTTCTGGAGCCATGCGACCGGGGCAACACCGAAGAAACCGAGCACCCGGTTGATGGGGCCGTGGTTGGTGTCCAGCATCCAGAGCCATACCAGCGCGGACGCTACAGCGGGAACGATGGACGGTAGATAGAAGAGCGTGCGAAAGAGGCGCTGCCCCCGGACGTTCACGTTGAGGAGGAGTGCGAGCGATAACGAGCCGAGGATGCCGAGCGGCACCGCGAAGAAAGCGTACACGACGGTGACGGAAAGGCTCTTCCAAAAGAGCGGGTCTTCGAAGAAGAGCCGGCGGTAGTTCTCGACCCCGGCGAAGCTGAGCGCGTGAAGGTCGTACTTCGTGAAAGATAGGCCGAGGCTCACCAGCATCGGGCCGGCGCTAAAGACGGCGAAGCCGATGAGCCACGGAGCGACGTAGAGCCAACCGTACGCGGCCCGGCGCCGGGCAACGCCTACCATCCCGGTTCCCGGGCGAGGATCTTGTCGGCGTCACGCGCGGCGGCGGAGAGCTCCCATTGGGCG
>DATGIR010000534.1:0-4729 GCA_035295605.1 Fimbriimonadaceae bacterium
CTCGCTCCCATCTTCGTCGCCGTCTGGCATTGGCGACGGCTCTGCTGCTCGGATTGGCCCTGTGCTTAGCTGGGCTCGGTCTGACCGTGTTCTGGCCCGAAGTCCACATGTTCAAGCTCAGGAACATGACGGACCAACACGCCCTGTTGTCCGCGTGCCGTGCGCTCATGGCTGACTTGAAGGGCACCGAAGAAGACTACTACGCGGGCGGCATGGACAGCGACGGACCCTTGCGTTCCGTCACGAGCCTGCCGCACGAGATCCGCGAGCTTGGTCCAGGGATCGTGTTTGTGAGGAAGAACCGAGTCAGCATCACGTTCGGCGGCGGGTTCTTTCATTGGGCGCTGCTTGCATACGCCGAAGGCCAGGAGGAAGAACCGCGCTGGAAGGGACACGAGCAGAGATGCACCAAGCTCATGGAAGGACTCTGGCTAGAGCACGACTAGGATCGAGTCCTATCGCCACGCGCCATCCACAGCCACCCGAGCGAGCGCCCGCCCTACCTGGTCTCGGTCGTCCCGCTCCCGCTCTCCGACGAGATCGCCGCGATCCCGCCCGGCAGATCCTCCCCGACCACGATGTCGTCCCCTTGCCCTTCCTCGTACACGCCGTTCGGCCCGCAGGAGATGAGATCGAAGCCCTTCTTGTGGATCGGGCCGGGGCACCTGTAGTAGATCGGGCGGTCCCAGGCGTCGCGAAGGGTCATGGAATCCCGCCAGCGGAAGCTCTCACGAAACGCCCTCTGGCCATACGGATCGTCCGTGCTCTGGCCGTTACCCGAAGGCAGCGCACTGGTCGCTCCGCTCTCGGAAGCCTTTGCGAGGAGCTTAGTCAGCCAGACCTTCGTCTGGGCCACCTTGGAGACCGTGGTCTCGATTCTCCGCATGCCACGGCTCCGGAGGTCTTGCTCTTCCTCGCGTTGAGCGTCTGAGACAACGAGCGGTGTGTCCTCCCCGACGATGAGATCGTCACCCTTCCCCTCCTCGTCAATGCCGTTCGGACCGCACGAGATGAGATCCCAGCCTTCCTTGTGAAGGACGCCGGGGGAGCGATAGAGGTAAGGGTGGCCCCAACCATCTCGCGCGTTCCCCTGCCGGAGGGCACCTTGAAACGCCTTCCAGAGATCCTCCGATCGAGCGTCCACGTCCGTCGTGGGCATGTACGAGTTGCGGTGAGCAAAGTCGTTGAAGCACGCCGCGATCGCCTTCTGACCGGTCGGGTCGGAGTCCGCGAGTGGCCTCGGAGGTGGGGAGAAGACGGAGTTCCCCGGACGGTGACGGACCTCCTCCAAGAACCGCGTCATGAGGAGTTTCGTCTGCTTCCGCTTCTCGTCCTCGGTGGTCTTCGCCCGGATCGCGATCCCGGCGCAGACGCCGAAGGCAGCCGTGAGGACGACCGTGATCGCGAGGAGCAGCTTGCCCAAGCGCCCGAGCTCCCTCGGCACGTGCGATACCGTTGTCTCGGCAGTCATCGACTGCTCGCGATCGCCGCGAGACCGCCCGGGATGTCTTCTCCCACGACGATGTCGTCGCCGCCGCCGTTCTCGAACACGCCGTTCGGCCCGCAGGAGATCAAGTCCCAGCCGTTGTTGTGGATCGGGCCGGGGCAGCGGTAGTAGATCGGATTGCCCCAGGCGTCACGCATGAGTCCCCCAAACTCGACGTCCCGTGTGTAGACGCACACGGGACACGTGAACTCGTCCCCGGGAACTGACGGATGGCTCCAAGTCTGGGGCATATGCGTGAAAAGCGCGTGCTGACCCGTAGGGTCAGCGCCGGAGCCGTCCGCTCGCTCGGGTGGATAACAATACCCCTTTTGCCCGAACATACCCACGGGCCGGAGCTCGCCCCCCGTCCTGGTGAGGAGTGTTGTCGATAGCAGTCGCTTCTCATCCTCGATCCGCTTCGCCCTCATCGCCGCCCAGAGACCGACCCCGAGCCCCGCCGTGGCCGCGACCATGAGCGCGACGAGCGCCTTGCCGCCGAGCCCGAGCTTCCGCGGCTCTGCGACGCTCGAAACCCCGGCAGAGTCAGACAGGCGCCGGCTCACTTGGGACTCGCCGTCGACACGTGCTCGCACACTACTTTTCCCGCTTTGGCTCCGCGGAGTCTTTGTCTTGCCGTCGGGTCCCTTCCCCGGGGTTCTCATTCTTGCTTTGCGGAACACGACTCATCTCGAGCCACCAGTTTCCGCCTTCACGCGTGCTGAACACGCTGACTGTCGCCCAGCCAGGCGGGACTGAGCCGTCGATCGAGCCCTTGAGCGTGGCCTCGACCGTGAGCGTGACCGTATCCTTCTTCTCGTCGCCCGTAGAGCAGCGCAGGATCGCGTCCAGCGTTACGGTCGCGCACATCTTGCCGTCAACCTGAGGCATCCCCTCAAATGACCCCAATCATCTGCGAGACGGTCGCGAGCCCGTGCAACAGTCCGCTCAGCCCATCGAGGATCGCGGGCACCATGGCGCCGAACACCCCGATCCCGAGCACGTAGAGGCGGCCCTGAGTGACGAGAGCATGAGTGCGTTTCGCTCGCTCGGTGTTCGCGCGCAGCTTCACGTCGAGGCCGAGCTTCTCGCCGGCCGCACCGAGCGAGGTCAGCACGACTCGTGCGATGGCGAGCACGAGGAAGAGACGATCGCGGCGCTTGGGGTCGCCGATCGTCGCCTCCTTGAGACCCAGGCCGAAGCGGTCGTCCTTGTCGTCGCGGAACGTCTCCTCGATCGTGAAACGCCGCGAGTAGAGCTCGACGATATCTTCGCCGGAGAGGTCGTCGCGGCTCGTGGCAAGGAACCACGCCTCCTTCATGTCCTTTTTCTTCACGCAGACGACGGCGGGCACGGGTCGCCGGTCATGCGTGACGAGCGCCTTCTCGATCTTCCGCACACGGCCGTTCTCGTGGAGCCAGTCTTCGGCGGGCTGCGAGAGTCCGCCTTCCCCTTCGACGGTGACGCAGCCGCGAAAACGGATCACGTAGTCCCAGCCGAGTGTCGCCTTGAGGAACTCGTAGAGCTTCGTGTCGCCGAATCCACGATCCGCGAGGACCGTGACCTTGATTCCCTCGGGCAGCACCTGAGCAGCGAAGCGAAGCAGCTCGTCCTCGAAGGCGTTCCGGTTGTCCTTCAGCTCGCTCTTGACGAACGTTCGCCACACGAGCGGCGTCGCGCGGCCATGATTCGTGATGATCGAGAGCACGAGCGTCGTGTGATCGTCGGCGTCGAAGTCGGTCCAGTCGAGCGCCAAGAGAAGGTCCTTGCGGTCGCCGATGGTCCACTTCACGTAGGCCGACATGGGTCCGAAGAACGTCCCGAGATCGATGCCCTCGTTGCTCAGGAATCGGTCCACCTGCTTCACGCAGTGTTTCGGACTCTTGCCCGTCGCAGCGGCCAGCATACGGCCGATCTCGGCGATGCTGATCCGGTCCGTGTAGAGGACGCCCAGCGTCGCCTGCGCCAGCGAGAGGACGCGCTTCTTGTGCAACGTCGGCGCGAAAACCGGATCGAGGAGTTTGACGATCACGTCGCGGTCAATGAGGTAGCTCATGCCGCAGTCGGTATCACGAGCGCCCGACATCCCGACCAGCCCTGGAGCTGTCGTTTCGTGCCAAGTCATCACGGCGATGGGACTTCCGCGCTGACGATTTTGAGGGGATCACTCAGGTATCGCTGCCCAATGCCTGATCTACGCCCTCAACGGAGCCGGCGCGCGAGTTTCATACGATGGATTGTCATGGAATGTGGTAGCACTCGAGTGAATTCGCTGTGACCGAGAGACCGGTCGTTCGAATCGAACCACCTTCACGTGGCCTTCCGTCTCTTGGGCTTGTCGAATTGTGGGAGTACCGGGAGCTTCTGTTCTTTCTTACCTGGCGCGACATAAGAGTGCGTTACCAGCAGACGGTACTCGGCGCAGCCTGGGCGATCCTGCAGCCGCTTTTCACAATGATCGTATTTACCATCTTCTTCGGCGCGCTCGGGAACATGCCTTCGGATGGTGTTCCGTACGCTTTGTTCTCATATACAGCGCTCGTCCCGTGGACGTTCTTCGCGGCCGGGCTGACCCAATCGAGCCAGAGCGTGGTCGGGCGCGCCGACCTGATCAAGAAGGTGTACTTTCCGCGCCTCGCAATACCGATTTCGACCGTGCTTGGATGCGCTGTCGATCTGGCGCTTGCATTCGTGGTTCTACTCGGCCTGATGGCTTACTATCGCGTCGTGCCCACGACTGCGATGCTTCTCATGCCATTGTTCGTCGCGCTCTCCTTCATCGTCGCTCTGGGAGTCGGTCTCTGGCTCGCAGCGCTCAACGTGCAGTACCGGGACGTGCGTTACGTCGTCCCCTTTCTGACGCAGTTCTGGATGTTCGCGACCCCGATCGCCTATCCGACAAGCTTACTCCCTGGCCATTGGCGCACACTATACGGCCTGAACCCGATGGCGGGAGTCGTCGATGGCTTTCGCTGGGCGATGATCGGGACAGGCACGCCTGCGCCGATTACCTGGTTCGTCTCGGCAGTAATGGGCCTCGCGATCCTGATCAGCGGGACGTACTACTTCCGGAGAACCGAGCACACCTTCGCGGACGTCGCATGACCGAGTCGATGATCGTGGCCTACGGGCTCGGAAAGAGCTATGTGATTGGCGATCGTCAGCGTGAGGACGGAACACTCAGCGGCGCCCTGACTAACGCGATCGTGTCACCGTTTCGCAAGCTAGCCAATCGTGTGCGCGGTG